>DASYZB010000045.1 GCA_035946615.1 Verrucomicrobiia bacterium | reverse complement strand
CCAGCGCCTCCTGGGATACCAGTCGATTCCCCCGTGGCCACTGGCAGCGATTGCGGCCTGGCTGGGCGCCCTCGCCGCCACGTACGCCTTCCATCGTGAGGTCTTTCCGTGGCTCACACCGCGCGTGTGGCTGCACCAGGTCGTGGCTGCCTGGACACTCCGGTTCACCACCTGGTTTCTATTCTTCGCCGTCGTCGTGGCAATGCCGGAGCGGTTAGGTTGGCGCGCCTTGGCCCTCGCCGCTTTGTTCTTGGTGGCGTTCGCCATCAGCGCTCGGGGCGGAGTGACCTGGGCTTTGCAAAAAATGCGCTTGCTCACCCCGCCAACGGATCGGCTGCTCGCCATTGTTCGAAGCGTTTCTGCGCAAATGAAGGTCCCGTTCCGCCGCGTGTGGGTCCTCAAAGGTTCGGCCGCATCAGCCTTCGCGCTGCCCTATACTGGGCACCTGATGTTTTCGGAACGATTATTGGCCCTGCATCCTGACGAAGAGGTGGCTGCCATTTGCTCGCATGAACTGGGGCACCTGAGCGAATCCCGAATCATGCGCGCGGGCCGCCTCAGTGGACTTGCTTTTTTCCTGCCCTTGCTCTTCATCAGGCCTGTGACGTTGACTTGGGGTCCGGGTGTGACCCTGGTTTTGGCATTTGTGAGTTGGCTCTTTCTCTACGCCAGCCGCCGCCTCAGCCATTCCCTCGAGCAACGCGCCGACAAAATCGCCCAGGCAAACGAGTCCGACGCCGGAGTCTATGCGCGGGCCTTGGCACGGCTCTACGAGGAAAACCTGATACCAGCCGTGATGTCCCACCGGCGTACCCATCCCGACCTTTATGATCGGCTGTTGGCTGCCGGGGTTCACCCGGATTTTCCGCGCCCACAAAAGCCTGGCATGTATGCTCCCCAAGGCATCATCCTGCTGATCCTGCTGGGCTGTCTCATTGGGGCTAATCTGGCGAAAACGCCCGGCCTGCGGGACGAGCCGCCGCAGCCGCCGGCGGACGCTCTCTCGGCATAGGGAAGAGTTTCATTCCCCCGTCGTCGTCAGCTCCTGAACCGCCAGGCGGGCTGTGCCGTTTCTTTCCACCTGCGCCTTCTCCGCCGAACGCCCGGCCAGCCAGACCCCGGCCAACACCAACAGGGCGCCCCCGACAAATCCCACTCCAGGCTGTTCGTGCAGAATCAACACGGCCATCAGGGTCGCGGTGAACGGCTGAATATACGAGACACTCGCAACCCGTGAAGCCGGCAGATACCGCAATGCATACGAGTAAATCAGATACCCCACAACCGAAGGAAAGATGCTCATATACAAAACACTCGCCCAGGCAGCCGGACTTACATGGGCAGCCCGGGCATGCAGAACACCCCGGAGCGCCAGCGGTAGCAACAGCAACCCCCCGCCCACAAACGCAAACGTATTCACCGTGACGGTCCCGAACTCGGACGCCAGCCGCTTACCGAACACCGTGAACCCGGCGAACATCATCGTCGAGACCATCATCACCACGTCCCCGCCCAGGGATGGCGCCCCTCGCTTGGCGTGTCCCAACTGCAGCAGGATCACCCCGCCTGCGGCCAGCGCCATCCCTCCCATTTTTCGGGCCGTCCACCCTTCCAACCCCATCATCACCGCCCCTAACAACACGAAAATCGGGCCCATCCCCGATATCACCGCCCCGTGTGCCACGCTCGTCTGGTTCAGGCCAATAACGAAAATAACCTGGTTGCCCACCAATCCCAGCACACCCACTGCCAGCAATCGCGGCACGTCTCCAACCGACCACTCCCGCGCCCCCGGTTGCCGCCGGCGCTGCGCCAAGAGATAAATCGGGCACATGAACAGCCCCGACAGCACCGTGCGAAAACACGCCAAATCCAGCGAAGGGATTTCACGCAACGCGATTTTGCCCACGGTGTAATTCGCCGACCAAATAAGCAACGCGGCGCCGAGCAACGTCCCCAGCCACAACATCGAAGGCCCCCTGGCGGCCTCGCCCAAACAGCGGCTTGCCTGCCCGGAATCGAGCGGCGCTTCACTGGATGCCAATTCTCCTCCTGTCATCCTGGTTTCAAAGGTTCCTGCGTTTTTGCGAAAACCGCATCGCGCCGGGGTCACCGGTTGGTGGCGGGGCGTGGTCGGTTTTTGCGGGAGGCCCAAGCAGCTCCGTGAATAGGGGTTTCAGGGTGTCCGCCCAGACCTGATAACCTTTGAGCGCTGGATGGAGCCGGTCGGCATTCATCATGCCCGGAAATAACCTGCCATCCTGGTCCGCGAGTTGGCCGTTGATATCGAGGTAGCGGACTTTCCTGCCGTCAGCCATCCGCGCGAGCTTGCGGTTGATTTGATTAATCTCCGGGATCACGGCCATGTTGTCATTTCGTGGAAAAATAGCGGTCATGATCACGGTCGCGTTCGAGGCCTTGGCCCGGCACACCTCCAGCACAGCCCGCAGCCCCTGCGCGATGTCCTCAACCTTCTCCGCCCCGCCGGGTTCGGCGCCTATATTATTGATTCCCGCCAGCACGACGATCACTTTCGGGTTCACACCATCGAGTTCACCGTTTTCGAGGCGCCAAAGAATATTCTCGATCCGGTCGGCTCCCCAGCCAAAGTCGGCGGCATTCCAGCCGAAGAAGTTGGTTCTCCAGTTTTCCAGCAGCGGCTGGTATTGGGGGTCGGCAGCGCCCCAGCGGCGCGTGATCGAGTCGCCCGCGAAATAAACATCAATGCCCCCTTGCTCGGCTTTCTGGACTAACTGCTGATGTGCCATGAGGGAATTTGAATCGGTCCGCCGCTGCGGGTAACGCGCCGAGCCTGCTTGACCATTTAATCCAGACCCCTGCGGCTCAATACCGGCGGCTGCGGGGCGGGGCGGCGGTGAGTGCTTCAAAAACCTGTTCGCCCAGGCGATAAAATACTTCATGTTTGAGCGGTCTTCATGGCCGCCGTCGTGCTGGCGCCAGGCCAGCTCACCATCGAGCAAGCCCGTGTTCGCCGGCGGCATCTTGGCGCTTCGATAGTCTTCCTTCTCGCCAATATCGCGCGCCCCCAGCAACCGAAACACCGGCCCGGCGGCAACCGTGGCCATGTAGCCGCCCTGCTGGTCCAGCCACTTTGCATCCCCGCGTTTGGGCACACCGTAACTGATGAAGGTCAACCGAGGAGCGCACAGAGCAATCAACATGTGCGCGTCCACCGGCAAGTCCCCGGCGTTCTTGCTCCCAAAGGAGGATTCCGCAGCCCCATACTTCAGGAAATTCCCCGCCATCCAATGGTACTCACCCGAGCCGGTCAGGTTTTCGACGGCTTCCCCAAAATTGCGGCGGTGCAGTTTGGCGCCCCCTTCGCCGGATGACCCAATCAGAGCCATGGCAAAGCGCGGTTCAAACGCCATGGTAACCAGCGCCGCCTTGCCGAAGCGCGACACCCCTTCGATCCCGACCTTTTTTGCGTCAATGGCGGGGTCAGTTTCCAGATAATCCAAACCCCGTGCTGCCCCCCAAGCCCACGCGCGGAGCGCTCCCCAATCCTCCGGCTTGCGCGGTTGGCCTTTGTTGACCAGGCCGATGATGCCCTTGGTCAGCCCGGCGCCGTTGTCTGCCTGGATGCTTCCTGGGTTGATGGTGGCGTAACCCCAACCGGCGGCCAGCAGTTGCTCCCTCGACGGTGGGTCCTTGTATGGTCCGCCGAACTCGCGAAACCGATTTGTGGGCGCAGGAGAACCGGCTGGCCGTGGCATGCCGTCACCAAAAAATCCCCCAAACATCATCAGCACCGGCACAGGGTCCTTGGCGTGGCCCGGAATCACTACAGTCATGCGAATGTCCACGCTGATCGCCGGGCAGGCCGAGTTATCCACATGGCCCACGAGTTGTTTGCCGTTGGCGGGCAAATTGTCCACAAGCCCGTCCGTCACATTCGAGACCACGGTCCATGTCACCTTCGGCACCTTCTTTGGCACACGCCCGATTACCTCCCGCTCGAAATCCTCCACGATCTCCGGGCGGCGTTGGTTCCACCACATCTTGGCCGTGGTGACCTTCTGCCCGTTCTTGAGCCTGAGGACCTCCGGCAGAGCGGGAAACGGATTCGCCATGGCAGGATCGTAATTGGCTGAATTGATGCCGCCTGGCCGTCCGCTTGGTCCTGGACGCAGCCGGATAATGCCCAACTGGTCCATCATGTTTTTGTGGTCCTGCTGACTCGTCCAGTTCAAGGGGCCACCGGCTTTCCCAGGCTCGCTCGACGTTTGCCCATATAGCCCGCCTGGCCAGCACAGAAAAGCAAGCAGGCAACCAGCCAAACCGGCACAAAGGCCTATTGACGAGTCCCTAACATGAACTGCATCTTTCATCAGCGTTGAATTAGTCCAGATTAGCTCTAAACAGTAAAGCCTGCGATTTACAAGAGGGCTCGGTTCCCATTCCTTTGCGTCCTCTGCGTGGTCTTGCGTGCCGCGCTTTCCTCTCGCTTCTTCTACCTATTAGCCGCCCTTGTACTTGCCCTTTTTCCCATTTTCTTTGTCCAGAAATCAGTTTCGACCGGGGGTTGTATATAGGAGGGGATAACTCCTCCCGCTGTGGCCGACCAGACAAACGGCCACGCCTAA
>DASYZB010000044.1 GCA_035946615.1 Verrucomicrobiia bacterium | reverse complement strand
AGAAGGAGAGGTTGATCGAGTTGTTGCATGAGAAGCGCACGGCGCTGATCAGCCACGCTGTCACCAGGGGCCTCAACCCCAACGCTCCTAAAAGAGATTCCGGCATCCCCTGGCTCGGCCAAATCCCGAGGCATTGGGATTTGGTCCGTCTTGGGCGAAAGATTCAGCTTCAGCGGGGCGTGGATATTACTAAAGACGACCAGAATGAAGGCAGTGTGCCAGTAGTGTCCTCGGGGGGCACATCATCATTTCACGACAAAGCGCTTGCTCGTGGGCCAGGCGTGGTAGTGGGTCGTAAGGGGACTGCCGGAGCGGTTCACTATGTCGAATCGGACTATTGGCCTCACGACACAACGCTTTATGTAAAGGAGTTCCGTGGCAATCACCCTCGATTCGTTTTCTACAAACTATGCACCATGGACTTGGCGAGTTTTGACACGGGATCGGCTAATCCAACTCTCAACCGAAATTTGATTCACCCAGTTTTCGTTGCTTGGCCGTCCCACTCCGAGCAAGCCGCCATCGCCACTTATCTTGACGTGGAGGCAGCGAAGTTGGACGCCCTGATGGCGAAGGTGCGGACGGCGATTGAGCGGTTGGTGGAATACCGGAAGGCACTCATCTCCGCCGCCGTCACGGGCCAGATTGATGTGAGGTCAGGAACATGAACGAGAACCTCACAGCGCAACTGCTGGCGAGGCTTGGCCAGTCCGAAGACCCCTGGGTCGAAAGGAAGGAATCGTTCGATGACAGGGATGTGCGCCGAACGCTGGTTGCGTTCGCCAACTCCGTCAATGAAGGCCAAACCGCCGTGTTGTTCATTGGCGCTCGCAACGATGGGCAGCATCCGGGATTGCGGGACGCCGACGACACGCAAAAAAAATTAGCAGGTGTGGCGGCTAAAAAGTGCTATCCGCCCATTGAATACCAAACCTGCGTGCTCAGGGTTGAAGTCGGCGGAAGAGCGGTGGAAGTGTTGTCGGTTATGGTTCCCTTCAGCAAATGCCGACCGCATTTTGGCGGGATCGCTCACATCAGGCGTGGGTCAGAGAGTGTCGAGGCATCGCGTGAGGCTTTCTTGGAGCTGATCGCCAGTCAGAACGACAAGGCGAGAAAACTACTTCAGTTTAAAGGCAAGAAAGTGACGTTGCGCTTTCGATCAGAGTCAGGTTTTTATTACGACATTGAGACACGGATGGATCACTGCGATGCCCATACTTTAAGTTTGATCGATCAGGAAAGTGTTCTTTGGTCCTTTAATACCGATGAAGTTACGATTTACGAGGAGAGTGTCTTTGGCATGGCGATCACCGTCAAGCCACGGTGGACAGAGGAGGAGCAGATTCGCAATATTATCGGGCGCTGGTCTTGGTTCGCCGGGCACTCCAAGCTCTCTGCGCATTCTCTGGACAGGCACCACTTCATGATCGAGCAGCTTTTGGCAAATCCCGGAAAGACCATCAACGCGGCGGGCGCTTTGGCCGATGGGGCCACTGACCCCTGGTTGAAGCTGCTCCTGGCAAACGTGCGGTTTGAGCTAAAAAAGACCCAACGGCCCATGACCAGGGAGCAGAAGATCGAATATTTGAACCACCGGCAACAACGGGCGATTGAGAAAGGGGTTGCGGCAGGCACTTCTTCCGGCCCTTTTACATCACCCCGAATGCCTGTCGTTTATTCGGCGCAGATTGAAGCCGTAGCCGAGATAGCGACATCGGTCGAAGAAGCGGCTGAGTTTATTGAATACCTGACGAAGGGTAATCCGCCCGAAATCCGGAGAAACCAAAAAGTGGCGCTTTATGCAAAGCTCGGGCTTCCTGAAATTTGAATTTGCTCGGAGTCACCTCCGAGCGCTCTCTCCATGACGGACACATCTGAAAAGAATTTCGAAGCCAGCATCGAGGCGAGCTTGCTCCGCGACCCGTGGAGCAGCGCCCCGCAGGGCACGCCCGCACTGGCCGACGCACCCACCGGTGCTTACCCGCCCGGAGGTTATCAGCGCCGTCAACCCACTGACTACGATAAGGCCCTTTGCCTGATCCCAAAAGACGTGCTTGATTTCATATACGCCACGCAGCCGAAGGAGTGGCAGAAAATGCAGGCGCAGCATGGCCATGATGCGAAGCAGGTCTTGTTGAAGCGCCTGGCTGCCGAGATCACGAAGCACGGCACCCTCCATGTCCTGCGCAGGGGCATCAAGGCGAACGGCTGCAAATTTCGGCTGGTGTATTTCAAACCGTCGTCCGGTCTCAACGAGGCGACACAGAAACTTTACCAGGCCAACCTGTTCAGCGTCGTCCGCCAGCTCAAATACAGCGAGAAAAACGAAAAGAGCCTGGACACGGCGCTCTTTCTTAACGGGCTGCCGCTGTTCACGGCGGAGCTGAAGAATCCTTTCAAAGGCCAGAACGTCCAGGATGCCGTCCGGCAGTATCGGCAGGACCGTGACCCCAAAGAGCCGCTGTTCGCGTTTGGCCGATGCTTGGCGCATTTTGCCGTCGATCCGGCCCTGGTGTATGTAACGACGGCCCTGGCAGGCCCGAAGACCGCTTTCCTGCCGTTCAACCAGGGCTACAACCTGGGCGCTGGCAACCCGCCGTCATGGAAGGGCTTTTCGACCGCCTATCTGTGGGAACAGGTGTGGGCGCGGGACAGCATCCTGAACCTGCTCCAACATTTCATCCACATCGTCGAGTTGGAGGACGACAAAGGCAACAAGACCGGTG
>DASYZB010000043.1 GCA_035946615.1 Verrucomicrobiia bacterium | reverse complement strand
GGCCTTCAGGGCGTCCAAGTCCAAAACCTAACACCGGACATCGCTCAACAGTTGCAGTTGGCGCCTGGCACCAAAGGTGTCGTGGTTACCGCCGTCGACCCCTCCAGCCCTGCCGACTCGGAGCTGAACCGCGGAGACGTGATCCAGGAAGTCAATCACAAGCCAATTGCCGACGTTGAGCAATACCGGCAGGCGATAGCATCGGCCGGGAACCAGCCGGTTCTGTTGCTTGTGAACCGAGGTGGCGCAACGCAATACGTCGTAATCGAGTCGCACTGAGCCCTTGGGACGCAGTCATGCCAGCGAGGCCCTGCGGAAAGGCGGTCTCGCTGGCTCATGCATAAAGGCCCTTGGCAAGCCTTTTGCACGGATTCATGTATTCTCTGGTCGCGCGGAATAGTTTAGCTTCCAGCTCTATTCCTGTGCCGGACTGCCGCCGATTCTCCGCGCGAAATTGGGAATCTGGGATGAAGAACCGCGCAACCTGGTTATCGCTTTCAACACCCTTGGGATTAGAATGGTACGTGAGTTCTATTCGCCCCGGCCCTCTGCTTTAGTACTAGTAAACTGGGGGTTATTTGCATGTCCGAATCTCCCCTGACATCAAGGCGTTTCGGGGTGAAACATCATGATACCGGCAAAGAATCAAACCGTCTTCCGTGAGGCGCTGCTTCCCGATGGCAAACGGCGATGGCGCTCGTTCAGTGTAGGCTTCGGCCTGGAGTGCATCGCACTCGCAATGTTAGTGATATTTCCATTGCTGATGCCCCAAAAGTTCGAGGCCATGCAGCATTACTGGGTCATGCCTTTGGATGCGCCCGTCATTCAGCCGTGGAAACCTCAGCCGCCCCCGAAGCCAGTAGTCGTGAAACGTCGCGAGGTTGTAAAGGAACCTCCGAAGCCTGAACCGGTCGAACTTCCGAAACCGAAGATATATAATCCCGTGGTTACCGCGCCCGTAGTGCGACAAGCCCGGAAGATTCAAGCACCAGACATGACCCAGGTCGCAAAAGTATTTCCAGATCCTCACCCCACGCTCGGGAGTTCGGCTCCTCCCACGCTGAGGAAACCTCGCGAGGCGGTGCAAACGGGCGGTTTTGGCGATCCTAATGGCGTGCCAACCAACAAGAATACAAATCGTAATCCAAACATCGCGCAAGTCGGTGCTTGGGATATGCCCGCTGGGCCCGGAAATGGCAACGGTACCGGCGGCGCAAAGGGCGCTCGTGGCGTTGTCGCCAGCGCAGGATTCGGAAATGGTGTTGCCACCGGCAGTCCCGGCGGCGCAAGTCATGGCGCTGTCCAGCAAGGCGGATTTGATGTAAAGGCGCCCGTGACTCCTGAAGTCAAGCACACGGCCGCGCCTGCGAACACCAGGCCCGTCGAAATTTTGTCTGTGCCCAAACCCGTTTATACTCGGGAGGGCATTGCCAAGAAAATTGAAGGCGATGTGCTCGTCGAAGTGCTCTTTACCGCCTCCGGTGAGGTTAGAGTCGAGCGCGTGGTCCGGGGTCTCGGCTATGGCTTGGATGAATCGGCCGAGGCGGCGGCGCGTCAGATTCGTTTTAAGCCCGCCGAGCAGGATGGCCGCCCGGTGGATTTC
>DASYZB010000042.1 GCA_035946615.1 Verrucomicrobiia bacterium | reverse complement strand
CATGAGACTCAAAAATGGGAAAAAGCCCTGCGGAAGCCGACATTCCCCACCGAAACTTTATCCCCAAGCAACTCGAACCCGTCCCGCCACCCACCCCCGAACCATTGCCCATGCAGGAGATGCTCAAAATGCAACTCGACTCTCTCCGCCGCCGTTCTGCCCCTCCCGAGCCAGTCAATCCAACCCCCTAAAACCCTGCCAAAACCTGCTTGTTTTTACCCCTGCAAAGCGGTAATGATCCTGTTATCGCAAAAGGAAAGACGCATGGATACGGCATTCTTCTCACGCCCAAAGCTCGCGGGCAGCCTGGCGCCTCCGGGCTTCGGGGGGGATTGCGCCCAACTCACGCGCTCAAATCGGTGCCGTCCAGCGGCTTGGCGGCGCGGCCCCTGCTAGCATGAAAATCTGCAAACGCCTCCAAACGGCCCTGTTCGTGCTGGTTGGCTTGCTCCTGGCGGCATTCGCCGTAGCTGCCTGGATGCAAAATGCCGCTTCCAGCGCCATCCAACGCAACGAGCACCTCGCCGCCATCCAGAAAGGCATCTACTACGACGTGCTTCGTATGAATGATGCCCTCCGCACCCTGGCTTCAGACCCAAAGAGCCTTTCCGAGGAAAGGGCCATCGAGGGCGCCGAAAAGAGCCTCCAGGAACAAATCGTCGAGGTCGAAAGCCAGTATAGCGATTTTCCCGAGTTGCTTGCCTCCGTCAGGAGCCTGGGCGATTTCATCCGGGGCACCACCCCCGGCGCCTTCGGCGCTTTCCAGGCCCGCGTCCTTGAAATGGCCGAAGGGGACCCGGCTAATGCCATGACCTATTACAGCGCCAATTATTCCGCAATCAGCCGCCAGCGCGACCAGGTCTTTCACGATTTTGCCACCCAGATCGACCGCGTCAATATGACTGAATCGGCGCGCGCGCAGACCATTACCCTCGTGGGTCTAGGTTCCTTGGGCCTCATCCTGCTGATCTGCGCGGCTATCGGTCTGTTCCAATCCTCCGCCATGGCCGCTCCTCTCGAGTCCGTCATCGGCACACTCGACCGCATGCGCCAGGGCGATTTCTCCGAACGGCTCCCTCTCGAGCAGAATGATGAGTTCGGTGTGGTGAGCCAGGGCCTGAACCGCCTCGCCGATGACCTCTGTGAACTCGTCGGCCAGGTCCAGCGCTCCGGCATCCAGGTCAACACCACCGCCACCCAAATCGCCGCCACCGCGCGCGAGCAGCAAAGCACCGCCCACGAAATCGCCGCCACCACCGCTCAAATCGGCGTTACCTCCAAGGAAATCTCCGCCACATCCAAGGACCTCGTCAAAACCATGAACGAGGTCAACGTCGTGGCCGAGGAAGCCGCACACCTGGCCGGCAGCGGACGCGAGGCCATCGCCCGCATGGAGACTACCATGCGCCAGATCATGGACGCCTCCGGCTCCATTACCGCCAAGCTTGCCGTGTTGAGCGAAAAAACCACCAACATCAACTCCGTTGTCACCACCATCACCAAAGTCGCCGACCAAACCAACCTGCTCTCCCTCAATGCCGCTATCGAGGCCGAAAAGGCCGGCGAATACGGCCTGGGCTTCGCCGTCGTCGCATTGGAAATCCGCCGCTTGGCCGACCAAACCGCTGTGGCCACTTACGACATCGAGAAAATGGTTAAGGAAATGCACTCGGCTGTCGCTGCCGGCGTCACCAGCATGGACAAGTTTTCCGAGGAAGTCCGGCGCGGCGTCGAGGAGGTCCGCCAGGTCGGCGCGCGCCTCACCCAAATCATCCACCAGGTCCAAAACCTCACCCCGCGTTTCCAGACGGTCAACCTGGGGATGCATGCCCAGGCCACCGGCGCCCAGCAGATTAGCGAGACCCTCAGCCAACTGACCGAAGCCGCCCGGCAAACTGCCGATTCGCTGCGGCAGTCCAACGTGGCTATCGAACAGCTCAACGGCGCCGCGCGCGGCCTCCAAACCAGCGTTGCCCGCTTTAAGCTCGGCCTTCATCCCGGGCGCCTCCACCACAACGGTAATGGCGATGCTGAGGATTGACCCGGCCAATTTCATCCATGCTCTTTCTCCTGTTCCAAGTCGGCAAAGAACGCTACGCCATCGAAGCGGGCGGCGTGGTGGAAGTGGCTCCGCTCCTGCCAATGAAGCGCCTCCCCAAGGCCCCTAAAGGCGTCGCCGGTGTCTTCAATTACCGTGGCCGCCCCGTCCCCGCTGTCGATCTCTCCGAACTCACCCAGGGCCGGCCTGCAGAGGTGCGGCTCAGCACCCGTATCATTATCGTCAACTATCCCCATGGCCATGGCGGCAACCGCCTCCTCGGCCTAGTCGCCGAGCATGCTACCGAGATGCTCCGCGCCAGTCGGCGTGATTTCATCGATCCGGGCGTCCGAATCGGCGACGCACCCTACCTCGGCCCGGTCCTGATGGATGCCCGCGGCTCCATCCAATTGCTCATCGAACGCAATCTCCTGGCGCAACCGGTCCAGGACCTGCTCTTTTCTGAAGCCGCAGTCCCATGTGTATGACCGACGATTCCTCACTCATCAGTCAGCCAGCCGAGCCGCTGTCGCAATCGCCCGACCTCACCCCCGTGTCGGCGTGCTGGCGCGAAACTGGCGTTTATGGGAACAACACATGTCCAAAGCTCCATGAGTTCGTCCATTGCCGCAATTGCACCGTCTATTGGAGCGCCGGTGTCCGGCTGCTGGAGACCCCGATGCCGCCCGATTATCGCGCCCAATGGGCCGAACATTTCGCCACCAAACGAAAAGTGCCCGAGCCCGTCAGCCTCTCCGTTATCCCCTTTCGCGTCCAATCCCAATGGCTGGCACTCCCCACCTATATCTTTCAGGAAGTCTCCGAGCGCCGCCCCATTCACTCCCTGCCCCACCGGCGACAAGGCCCCCTCATCGGTGTGGCCAATGTTCGCGGTGAACTCCTGGTTTGTGTCTCCCTCGGGCACCTCCTGGGCTTGCCGGGGCTTCCCCCGCGCGAGACCCTCCGCCAACGCCACCAACGCCTTCTGGTCCTCAACTCCGAGGATGGCCGGCTCGCCTTGCCTGTGGACGAAGTAAGCGGTCCCGAGCGCCTGGATTCTCAGGAACTCAGGCCACCTCCCAATGGCCCAAGCCGCTCCTTCCACGCCTTTGCCCAACATATCTTCTACTGCAACGAGCACCCGGTCGGCCTTCTCGACGCCGAACGCTTGCTGAAAACCCTCGGCAGGAGCTTTGCTTGAAACCCAATCGCCAAACCGACCTGATCGGCCTTTCGATGCTCGATTTGTTCCGGGCTGAGGCCGAAAACCAAACCGCCGTTCTCGTCAGCGGTCTGCTCGAACTCGAACGCACCCCCGATCAAACCCATTCCTTTGAAGCCCTTATGCGCGCCGCCCACTCCCTTAAGGGCGCCGCGCGCATCGTCGGTCTCCAGGCAGCCGAAACCGTTGCTCACGCCCTCGAAGACAACTTCGTCGCCGCCCAGGCCCACGAAATCCTACTGACCGGCCCGACCATGGACCTGCTCTTGCGCGGCGTAGACCTTCTGGCAAATCTGGCCAAACGCGCCGAAGCTGACATCCCGCGCTGGGACATAGACCATTCTGCTGACATTCATGCCTTCTTGGAGGCATCTTCAGCCTTGCGCCCCAAACCGGCTAACTCCGGCGCATTCGAGGACCAATCCAAACATTCACCCACCACTCCCCAACCCCGGTCTTATCCGCCTGCCAATGCCGCTGTGCCGCAGCCGCTCACCACCGAGCCGCCCCTGCATCCCCCAGCCGACCTCGTTGCTGACCCCGCGCCCGCTTCCCTGGCGCGCATCGGGGCCAGCTACCCGCTCCCGCAGCGCCCTCAATCACCCGCGCCGCGCAAGGCCGAACTGCCCGAACGCGTTGTGCGCCTGACCGCCGAGAACCTGAACCGCCTTCTGGCCCTCGCCGGCGAATCCCTTGTCGAATCACGCTGGCTGCGATCCTTCGCCGATTCCTTGCAGCATCTTAAGAGAGACCAGCGCGGCATCACCCAAACCCTCGAACGCCTCCGGCACTCTCTCGAACATCACACCCTTTCGGAGCACTCTCGAGGCTGCTTTAATGAACTCTTTCGCGAAGTCGCAGACTCCGAGCGCTTCCTGGTTGAACGCATTAAGGAACTCGACGTGTTCGATCGGCGCTCGGCCCATTTGTCCCAGCGCCTTTATCTCGAGGTCCTGCGCACCCGCATGCGTCCCTTCAGCGATGGCACTCGCCGCTTCCCACGCATGGTCCGTGACCTTGCTCGCGCTTTGGGCAAACAGATCAAATTCGAAATGCTCGGCGAGCATACCCCTGTGGACCGCGACATCCTCGAACGGCTTGAAACCCCCATCGCTCACCTCTTGCGCAATGCCGTCGATCACGGCTGCGAACCGCCCTCCGTACGAAAACAGTCCGGCAAACCACCCGAATGCTCTCTCCGCCTCGAAGCCCGCCACAGCGCCGGCGTCCTGCTCGTTACCGTCTCGGATGACGGCTCCGGCGTGAACCTCGAACTCATCCGCCGCGCTATCGTCGCCAGGCGCTTCACCTCCGATAGCGCCGCAGCCAAACTCTCCGAGGCGGACTTGCTTGAATTTCTTTTCATGCCGGGCTTCAGCCTCAAGGAAACCGTTACCGAAATCTCCGGGCGCGGCTTCGGTCTGGATGTGGTGCAGAACATGGTCAAAAGTCTGCGCGGTGCGATTCGCCTAAGCAACTATGCCGGCCAGGGCTTTCGGGTTCAATTGCAGTTGCCCCTCACCCTGTCCGTCCTGCGAGCCCTCCTGGTCGATGTCGGCGGCGAACCTTACGCCATCCCCTTGGGCCAAATCACCCGCACCCTAAAGCTCCCTCGAACCAAGGTTGCCTCAGTCGAAGGTCGTGAACAGTTCCAGTTCGACGGCCAGCAGGTCGGCCTGCTCGCCGCTCATCAACTCCTGGACTGCCCCGCCCCGCTCCCTTCGGGCGCTAACCTGCCGGTCGTCATCCTCAGCGGGCGCAGCGCTCGTCACGGCCTGGTCGTTGATGGGTTCCTCGGCGAGCGCGAATTAGTCGTCCAACCACTCGACCCTCGCCTGGGCCGGGTAAGGGACATCGCAGCCGCCGCCCTGATGGAGGATGGTTCACCTGTACTGATCATCGATACCGAGGAAATGCTGCGCAGCATGGAACGGCTCATCGGCCAACCCGCGCTCAACTCGCTCCAATCCACCCCCTTGGCCACTGCCGGCGCCCCGGCTCGGCTCGCCCCATGAGAATCGCCATTGTCAACGACCTCCCCCTTGCCATCGAAGCCGTTACGCGGGTCGTGCTCAACTCCGCTCACCAGGTCGCTTGGATAGCTCACGATGGCATCGAAGCCGTCCGCCTTTGCACCCAGGACAAACCGGACCTCATCCTGATGGATTTGCTCATGCCCGCTATGGATGGCGTCGAAGCCACACGCCGCATTATGGCTGGAACCCCGTGCCCCATCCTCGTCGTCACGGTCGATGTTGCTCGCCATTCCTCCAAGGTCTTCGAGGCCATGGGCGCCGGCGCCCTCGATGCCATTAACACGCCCGCCCTCGCGCCTCCCGCAGCCTTCAGCGCCGCCAATGCATTGCTGTCCAAGATCGAGGCCATTGGCAAACGCATCTCCCCTGCTGCCCTCGCTGCCTTTGATGCTCCCCGCCAACGCCGCGCCCAGACATCCCGCCCTACCTTTCCTCAAGGGCACCAACCCGATTCCCTCGTGGTTATCGGCGCTTCGGCGGGCGGCCCCATCGCTCTGGCCAGGCTGCTGGCTGAAATCCCCAATGATTTTTCGGCCCCCATCATTATCGTCCAGCATCTCGACGAGCAATTCGCGCCGGACCTGGCCAAGTGGCTCTCCTCCCATACACCCCTCGACGTGCGCCTTGCGCAGCAAGGCGATGCACCGCAGCCAGCGAGCGTCCTGCTCGCAGGCCGCGAGGATCACCTCGTCCTGGATTGCTCGGGGTTGCTCGCTTACCAACGCTATCCCGCAAACCATCCATACCGGCCTTCCATAGACATCCTCTTCAAGAGCGTCGCCCAGCATTGGAAAACCAACATAGTTGGCGTCCTGCTCACGGGCATGGGCCGCGATGGGGCTGAGGGCCTGCGGCTCTTGCGCACCCGGGGCCACTACACCATCGCACAGGACCAGGCCACCAGCGCCGTGTATGGCATGCCTCGCGCCGCTGCCGAACTCAACGCCGCCATCGAAATCCTCCCCCTCAGCGCTATCGGCCCCTGCCTGGGCCGATTGGTTTTGACCAAAGGCAAAGGGCATGCCTGATTCGCAGAACAAACCGGATCTAAACCCTGCCCGCCCGGGGCAGCCTCAGGAATATAATATCCTGGTTCTGTTGGTGGATGATCAGGCCATGGTCTGCGAAGCCGTTCGCCGCGCCCTGGACAATCAGCCGGACATCACTTTTCATTATTGCGCCGATGCCCGCGAAGCCCTCCCTCTGGCCAACCAGATTCAACCCACCGTCATCCTTCAAGACCTCGTCATGCCCAGTATTGATGGCCTCTCCCTTCTCCATCAGTTCCGCTCCAACCCCGCCACCAAGGACATCCCCATTATTGTCCTGTCCACCAATGAAAACCCTCAGGTCAAAGGCCAGGCCTTCGCCCTCGGCGCTAATGATTACATGGTCAAATTGCCCGATAAGATCGAATTGGTCGCCCGCATCCGCTACCATTCCAAAGCCTTCCTGAACATCGCCCAACGTGATGCCGCCTACCGCGCCTTGCGCGAAAGCCAGCAGCAACTCATTGAAAGCAATTCCGCCCTCATCTCGCTCAACCAAAAACTCGAAGAGGCCACCCTCGCCAAATCTCAGTTCCTGGCCAACATGAGCCACGAAATACGCACCCCAATGAATGGGGTGCTGGGAATGACCGCCTTGCTCATGGATACCGAGCTGACCGATGAACAGCGCGATTACGTCGAGGCCACCCGCAGCAGCGCCGACGCCCTCCTGACCATTATCAATGACGTCCTCGATTTCTCCAAAATCGAATCCGGCAAACTCGAGCTGGAGAATCATCCCTTCGAATTGCACACCTGCATCGAAGAAGCCCTCGACCTCCTGACTCCGAAGGCGGCCGAAAAACGACTCGATTTGGCTTATATTGTCGATGACACCATCCCCAAAATCCTCGTTAGCGATGTGACGCGACTGCGCCAAATCCTGGTGAACCTCATCAGCAATGCCGTCAAATTCACGCACCAGGGTGAAGTGGTCATCGAAGTGGCCCCTGTCAGCCGCGCCCTTCGCGCGCTGGCGCCCGGCCAAAAGCCCGATACCGATTTCATCCGGCATCCCGAACAATGGCAGCTCCAGTTTTGCGTGCGCGACACCGGCATCGGCATCGCGCGCGAAAAGCAATCCCGCCTTTTCAAATCCTTTCAGCAAGTCGATGCCTCCACCACCCGTTATTACGGCGGCACCGGCTTGGGCCTGGCCATCTCCAAGCGCCTGGCCGAATTGCTCGGTGGCCGAATCTGGGTCGAGAGCGATGCCGGCAAGGGGGCTGCTTTCCATTTCACGGTGGTGGCCAAAGCCGCCCCGCCCGTCGCGCCCCCGGCCTGGCAAGCGCCCCAGCCGGCTTTGGCAGCCCGGCGCCTCCTGGTCGTCGAGGATAACCCCACCAACCAGCGAATCATTGCCCACCGCGCCGGCCAATGGGGCATGACCGTTCAGTCCGCTTCCAATAGCCTCGATGCCCTGCGCCTCATCCATAATGAAAAACCCTGGGACGCCGCCATTCTCGATTTGCAACTCCCCGACCTGGACGGCTTGGCCTTGGCTGAACAAATCCGCAGAGAGCCCAGCGGACGGCGCCTTCCTTTGCTCCTGCTCTCTTCAGTCCGCTTGCGCAGCGACGACGAGCGCCCGCTCGAAACTGGTATCTCCGTTTACGTCCATAAACCCATTCGCACCGCTCAATTGCTCGATGCCCTCTGCCGCGCCCTCAGCGTTGACCTCCAGCGCGAGAAAAAGGCCCCCGCCGCCCCGTTGCTCGATGTCTTCTTGGCGCGTCGCCTGCCCCTTCGCCTCCTGCTGGCCGATGACAATCCAATCAATCAGAAAGTCGGGCTAAGCGTCCTGCAAAAACTCGGCTACCGCGCCGACCTCGCCAACAACGGCATCGAAGTGCTTCGCGCCCTCGAACAGAAAGTTTATGATGTCCTTTTCCTCGATGTGCAAATGCCCGAGATGGATGGCTTGGAAGCCGCCCGCGAAATCTGCCGGCGCTGGCCCGTAGAAAAACGCCCTGCCATTATCGCCATGACCGGCAACGCCCTCATGGGCGATCGAGAAAAATGTCTCGCTGCTGGGATGGACGATTACATCTCCAAACCAGTTCGCATCTCTGAATTGCAAGCCGCCATTGAACACTGGGGCCCGCCCAAGAGCCGCAGAAGCGATACCACTTTCCTTTCACGGGCCAAAGTCATTCCAGTGGACGAGCTCCTCGACCAGGACCATATCACTGAGTTGCAGGCCATGCCTTCGGACAACGGCGCAACTCTCTTCCAGGAAATGGTGGACCTGTTCCTCGAAGGCGCCCCATCCCGCGTCTCGCAAATCAGTCAGTCCCTCGATGACCCTTCCACCTTGGCCTCCCATGCCCATGCCCTCAAGAGCATGAGCCTCAACCTCGGCGCTAAACGCCTCACCGAGTTGTCCCAAAAACTCGAAGACCTCGCCCGCGCCGGCACCCTCGATGGGGCCAGCTCTCTGCTCCAAGACCTCCGCATCGCCTTTTCCCAAACTAAAACCTACCTCCTGCCCATGAGCCACAACCCTATTAAAAGCGAAACCAGATCGGCATGAACTACACCTTTAATCTGCCGATGCTTCTCACTCTTCCGCTTTCGTTTCTTATGGGGTAAACCACCCCTTCAATCGCGGTTGACCTTGGCCAAAATTTTGCGAGGTTAACATCGTCGCGGGGCTCGAACCGGTCCCCGTTCGGCAGAAGGACGCATCGATTATGAACACCACAGTGTTGACCGAGCACGAAAAGATTAGCCGCGAGGAAATGGTCCAACTTCTCAACCAGGACCTGGCCCGCGAGTACCAGGCCATTATTGCTTACACCGTTTATAGCCAGACCCTCAAAGGCGCTCCCTTCACTGACATCGCGCAGGAGCTCGAAATCCACGCCGCCGAAGAGCTGGCCCATGCCTTGAAAATCGCGCGCCAGATCGATTATTTCGGCGGCATGCCCGAAGTGACGCCCAAGCCCGTCAAGACCTCCGCCGACGCCCGCCAAATGCTCCAGTTCGATCTCGAGAACGAAAAAGTCACACTCCAAAACTACCGCGAGCGCATTCGCCAGGCCGATGCGATGGGGGAATTCGCCCTCAGCGAAGTCCTGCGCGGCATCATTGTCCAGGAACAGGAACACCTGCTCGACCTGTCTGACGCCCTCGGCATCGAAGCGCCAGAGGTGGATTGACCGCCCCTCATTCGCCAGGCGGGCACAACTCAGACACCCGTTGGATGCTCAGCGCACGCCCGGTTTGGTTGTCAATCTCCAGCAACGCCCCTTGAAGCAGCGTGCGGCCTTTAGCCACGTCGAATTTCTGGGGCATGTTCGTTAGAAACCGGCGGATGATGGGCTCGGTCTGCCGCCCAATCACGCTCTCATGCGGCCCGGTAAATCCGGCATCGCACAGAAAGGCCGTGCCTCCGGGCAGGACCTGCTCGTCGGCGGTTTGAACGTGGGTGTGTGTCCCGATTACGGCGCTCACCCTCCCGTCGAGCATTCGCGCCAGCGCCACCTTTTCTGAAGTCGCCTCCGCATGAAAATCGATGAAGATAATCCTGGCAATCTGTTGCAGGCGCTCAACCTCAGCCTGCGCACAATGAAACGGATTCTCCAGGGGCGGCATAAAGGTGCGCCCTTGGAGGTTAACCACCGCGACAGTCGGCAGGCCGTCCGCCTGAAACAAAGCCGTCCCCTGCCCTGGTGTCCCAGCCGGGTAATTCAAGGGCCGCACAAAGCGCTGCTCGCCTTCCAGCAATTGCATGACCTCCTTTTGATCCCATAAATGATCGCCGCTCGTAATAATATCGACTCCGCCGGCGAAGAGTTCATCGGCGGTCTTGCGCGTTATGCCTGAGCCGCCGGCCGAATTCTCTCCATTGGCCACTACAAGGTCTAGCCGGTGTTCCCCACGCAGCCTGGGCACTAGCTCTCTCACTGCCCGCCGCCCCGGCTGGCCCACAACGTCCCCGACAAAAAGCAACCGCATAAAAACCAGTATGCCGTCTGAGCCGCAAAACGCAATCGACACGAAAACCCAGCTTTGTGGGGTTTATGGAGTGCGGCGGCAAGCGAAGCGCGACGCCGCTTTGGATTGTTCGCAAGGCTGCCGCGTTATCCAAAAGCCCCGTCGCCGCTGCGCTCTGCCGGCGCGCTCCACAGGAGTTTGGAACTCCTAATCCCCCAGCGTCATTGTCCACATCCCCCTGGGGGCATTCGTCGTACCTGTCCCTATGGTTTGGGTCACCTTGAGAATCTCGACATGGTTATCGTGGAAGAGGTAATTGAACCGGTCAGCATGCAATCCATAAGAAACCGAGCCGTAATTGAACTGGGAAGAACCAATTTGGAAACAGTCCGGCGTCAGCCCCGGAAAGTTTGCGCTCGAATAGACCGGTCCTGCACAAAAGGAGGGCCAATCGTTTCCGGCCATGTTCTCGCCATTGGGCACCTCCGCTAAAAGTATAGTGCCGGAATTGTCCTGCACAGAGGTAACCTTATAACCCGGGGGATCCCAAGGCGGCACCGACCCGTCATTATGCTTAATGTAGAGACCCACGCCAAATTTTGCCGGCGGCATCGGCGCTTTGGCATCCAGGTCCCAAATCCCCGCAAAATTCATCGAGTACGAGCGCCGCGAGACAAAAGGTCCCCAGTAAATCGACGCTTGAATACGGTCGGCCGGGCATTTCAAGATGCGCGGCACCTGGTTGGAAGCGGTAATCCCCAGCTCTAAATCATAGTCCGAATCATGACCGCCAATGTAGCGGTGGATGTAATCGTCCCATGAGAGCTGGTACTGGTAATCCCCTGTCCGGTACACTGCCGGCACCGCAGACTCGTTATGGTCCGTGTTAAAGAGGTTTATCCCGATGCCAAGCTGCCGCAATTGGCCGGCGCACTGGATGCGTTGAGCTCTGGCTTTGGCCTTCGAAAGGGCCGGCAGCAGCATCGCAGCAAGGATGGCAATAATGGCGATGACCACCAGCAACTCGATCAGCGTAAAGCCGCCGGGCGCCGCATCTCCCTGAGGCGGCCGATTCGAACAGGAGCTGCCGGCCAATCGAACATCCAAACCGGTGCGATCACCCGAACACATGACGTTTCAGTAATCATACTAATCGCCATGAGTGAGGCGGCATGTCATCAAAATAGGGGACAACCGCTCCCCTCGGAGTGCGCCAGTCCCTGAGTGTAGGAGACGACGTAATGGGTCTCCGATCAGCAACTTCCGGGTGAACCAAAGGCAGCGATCTGACAATCTTAATCAGAGACTTCTTACATCGTCTCCTACAAAGGTTTGGAACTGACCTGGAACTGACCTCGTCATTGCCCTGCTAAAGGAGCTTTGGCCTCGGCGAACGCGTTGGCTGTTCTTGCCAGCGCTCGAAGGCTTTGGTCGCGCTCCTTTTTGGGGCTCTTGGCCAGATGCTCGACGGCCTTGTAGAATGTCTGCATGTCCCCGCCCTTTTCTCTCAGGAGTTGCTCGAAGGCAGGCACCAAGTCGTAATAAGCCGCAACCGAATTGAGATGCGAGTTGTTAATGGGATGCGCAAACCAGCCGTCGTATTCGTTGTTGCCGCCCCATTGCGCCTTGAGGCGGGCATACCGCTGTTTCATCTCATCGAGCACTTGTTGTTTTTGCCGCCGCAACTCGGCCGCTGGCACACTGCGCCTCTTGTTTGTCGAGATCACCTTTTCCCCCTCCAGTCGCTCATCCCCATAGACCTCCTCAAGCCTCGAGCGCGTGCTCAGAGCGAGGCGCACAAAATCCTGATTGCGCTTGAGGTGTCCCAAGTACTCATCGAGGGCCTTGGAATCCCCCTTTTGCTTGAGCCAGCGCCGGGCCCCTTCCTCCCCGACGCTGGTGGCAAATGCCTCGTTGAAATCGGTGTCGCCTCGCGCGAAAACCCGCTGGTGCGCCAGTTCATGGAAAATAATCTCGGCAAAATCAGCGTCCGGCTCAAAAATAAAAGTGTTGAGCACAGGGTCCTTGAACCAGCCGAGTGTCGAGTACGCTTCGACCCCTCCAACGGACACATCGTAGCCCTCCTGCCGCAAAGAACGCGCATAATTTGTCGCCGCCGCCACGGAAAAGTAACCGCGATACTCGAGGCTGCCCAGCAGCGGGTACCACCAGGTTTTGGGTTGCATCGAGAATTCCGGCGCAGCCTCGACATTCCAAACCACAAAACGGCGATGCAAATCGGCGTACTTGGCGTAATGGTTATCGACGGGCAGCTTCAACTCCGTGCGGGCAAACTCACGCAACTGACTGAGCAATTCGAACCGGGCCTTGAGCCGCTCGGGGGTTTGGGCCGATGCCTCGAGTTGGGTGATCGGCTGCTCGCTGGCAAAGATTTGATATTGGCCCCTAATGGCTTGGCCATAAAAACCCAATGTGTGGCAGCCGGACACCGCCATGAGCGCCATCAATAGACCTGCCCCAACCAGCCACTTCCGCACCCGGTGGGGTTTCTTCGCACTGCTCAAACTCTCATTCATCCTAATTGCGCCTGCTGCCATGAAGCATTCCAGGGCTCGGGCAACCGCAGCCCAATCCGGCCCTCCGTGGCAAGCGAACCTTCATTAGAACAAAAAAGCCTGTTTTTGCTCAATCCCTATCAAAATCGCTTGCCCACAATAGTTATTCACCGGCTGTGAATAACTCTTGCTCGACTTCCGCCTCGGCAACTCAAACAGTGCAGCCAAGCTGGGTCGGTTGTCATGCGAAAAGCTAAAAACATTAAAGTCCTGATTGCCGAGGACCACGATGTGGTGCGCCAGGGGTTAAGAATCCTGATTAGCGCTGACCCGGCTATCGAGGTCGCCGGTGAGGTCAATAACGGCCACGCCGCGGTTCGTCTGGCAAGGAAACTCCAGCCCGATATCGTCCTCATGGACCTGGCCATGCCCAAGGGCAACGGGCTCGACGCTGCGCGGGACATTTGCCGCCTGGCGCCTCAGAGCAAGGTCCTGGTCTTATCCGCTTACCAGGATGAAGACACCGTCCAGCAGGTCATTGAGGCGGGCGTAGCAGGCTATATGACCAAACATTCGGCGGCCGACGAATTGCTGGCAGCCATTCACCAGGTCGAGCAGGGCAAGTTTTATTGCAGCCCGCAGATTGAGGGCAAGCTCAGAGCCCGGCAGCGCCACTCGTTCCAAACTGGCCGCTTTTCCGCTGGTCCTGGCCACCTGACTCGGCGTGAGCAGGAGGTGTTGTCTTTAATCGCCCAGGGGCAACCCAATAAGGAAATCGCCTGTACCCTTGGGTTGAGCATCAAAACGATTGAAAAGCATCGCCAGGCGGTCATGGACAAACTGAACATCCACGATGTTGCCGGGTTGACCCGCTACGCAATGGGCAAGGGTTTGACGGTCCCCGGCGCCCAGCAATTGATGCCAGTGGCCACCACTTCGTCCCCAGTCCAGGCCCCGAAGTAGGGGATGCCCCATTCTCCTATTTCAGGTCGTTCCTGGCTTCCAAGACCCAGGCGGAGCCGTGACCATTGAAGCCAATTCTTGGATAGTATCCCTCCGCTTTCGGCGCTGCCAACAGAATTATCTTCGCTTTGTCGCTCAAGCGAGATTTTGTCAAAGCGATGAGCTGCCGCCCGATCCCGCGCCTTTGATAAGCCTCGTCCACCGCCAAATCGGAAAGATAACAGCAGTATTCGAAATCGGTTAGCGAGCGGGCGACGCCCACAAGTTTCTCGCCCTCCCAGGCGGAGCACAGCAGGTTGGCGTGGCGCAGCATCGCGGCAATGGCATTGGCATCCCCGACCGGGCGACGCTCGGCCAACCGCGAGCGGGTCAGCAAATCCACAAATTCAGGCTCGGTTATTTTACGTGAGGCGCTGTAATGGATCGTCATAACGCACTGAGAAAGGCTTGTCATTACCCACATCTTCGCACCAAAGGATTCAACAAACCTTGATTCTAAACGTTCAATTTGGTGCCGATCGGTTGCTGCGTGGCCGCCCCAGAGCCGACGACGCCAAAGGCGTCACTCATACCAGCCCACGGCAGCGCTGTCGTATCGCTCCCCGTTCCGACTGCATCGTTAGGGCTGTTCAGCGCTTGCTATTCACCAGTTGCGCACCTTTGGGGACCGTCGCGCGAGCTGGGGTCGTTGGTTCGGATTGCTCAGCCTCTTCAGGAATCCGCATGCCGAAGAAGGAGCGGTAAATGAAAAACAACGCGACCACAAACAGCACCACTCCAATGCCCAGCTTGAGTCTTGGATTCGATTTTTGCAGCGAAACGGCAATCTCTGTCGCCAGCAGACCAAACAAAGTGGTGAATTTGATGATGGGATTCATTGCCACCGAACTGGTGTCTTTAAATGGATCGCCCACCGTGTCCCCCACCACAGTGGCCGCATGCAGTTCGGTCCCTTTCTGGCGCAAGTCCACTTCCACAATTTTCTTGGCGTTATCCCAGGCGCCTCCGGCATTGGCCATAAAGATGGCCTGAAACAACCCGAAAAAGGCGATGCTAATCAGATATGCGATGAAGAAATAGGAGTTGAAGAACGCCAGGGCCAATGACATGCAGAAGATTGCCACAAAGATGTTTATCATCCCCTTCTGCGCATAAATGGTGCAGATTTTCACCACCTCTTTGCTGTCCTCAATCGAAGCCACTTTGGCGCTGAGGTCCATGTTCTCCTTGATATAAACCACCGCCCGATACGCCCCAGTCACGACGGCTTGCGTTGAAGCGCCTGTGAACCAGTAAATCACTGCCCCGCCCATAAGGAACCCGAGCACAATTTCGGGCTGGACCAGGCTCAGCAGGTTGACGATCTGGCCTTGGGCAATCGTGTTGTTGAGCATCAGGATAATACCGAAAATCATCGTCGTCGCCCCAACTACGGCCGTCCCGATCAGCACCGGTTTGGCTGTCGCCTTGAATGTATTGCCTGCGCCGTCGTTTTTCTCGAGATTATGCTTTGCCTTTTCAAATTCAGGTTTGAACCCGAATTTGCTCTCGATTTCGGCCGCTATATTCGGCACCGATTCGATCTGGCTCAATTCATAGACCGATTGCGCGTTGTCCGAAACGGGGCCAAAACTATCGACAGCGATGGTAACCGGGCCCATGCCCAGGAACCCGAACGCCACCAGGCCGAAGGCGAAGATCGGCGCCGCAAACGGAATGGCGGCCGGAATAATGCTCTGGAGCGCCGCGTGATGTGAGAGCATCGCCGCCACCAGCATCAGCACCAGCATCAGCAATCCCTCCCAGAATGCCGAGAAATTGCCACAGACAAACCCCGACAGAATATTGAGCGAGGCACCGCCTTGCCGGGAAGCCGTGACGATCTCCCGGACGTGCCGCGCGCTGGTGCTGGTAAAAAACTTCGTAAATTCAGGAATCAACGCGCCGGCCGCCGTCCCGCACGAAATAATAATCGAAAGCACCCACCAAAGGTTTGGTTGCGCTATGCCCAAGGGGTCTTTGATATCCCCCAGCATGAGTTTGCTGACGATAAACGTGAAGATGATCGAGATAAAAGAGGTAATCCAAACCAGCCAGGTTAACGGCAGTTCCGGGTGAAAATCATCTACGTGCCCGTATTTTGCGGCAAAAACCTTGCTATTGAAGAAGTAGGCCACCATCGAGGTCACGATCATGATGATTCGCATCACGAATATCCAGGTGATGAGTTGGGCGCACAAAGCGCCGGTCGGTCCGGTCGCCCCGAGCGATAGCGCCAGGAACGAAATCAGCGCCACCCCGGTCACACCGTAGGTCTCGAAACCGTCGGCTGTCGGGCCGACGGAATCACCCGCGTTGTCCCCGGTGCAGTCAGCGACCACACCCGGGTTTTTCGGGTCGTCTTCCGGCAACTTAAAAACGATCTTCATCAGGTCAGACCCGATGTCAGCGATCTTGGTAAAAATGCCGCCGCAAATGCGCAGAACCGAAGCGCCCAGCGATTCACCGATGGCAAACCCGATGAAACAGGGGCCTTTCAGGTCGATTGGGAGAAAGATCAGGATGCAAATCATGAAGAACAACTCGACCGTCACCAGCAACAGACCCACACTCATCCCGGAGCGCATGGGGATGGCCAATGGCGGCCACGGCAGACCTCGCAGCGCAGCGAAAGCGGAGCGGGAATTGGCTTGGGTGTTGATTCTCATCCCGAACCAAGCCACGCCATAGGACCCCATAATTCCCAGCACAGACGCGCAAAGGATAATGAAGACCTTGCCAAAATCCATCCCTACCAGCCACTTAAAGTAGTAGAGAATGCAAGCCCCAATCAATAGCCACAAATAAAACAGAAACTTGCCTTGCTGCGTCAGGTAGCTCTTGCAGGTTTCCCAAATTATATTCGACACGTTGCGCATCGAATCATGCACCGGGAGGTCTCTGGTTTGGATATATTGCACCAGCCCGAAGACGCCTCCGATGGCACACACCAGGATGCCAATCAGCATCAGTTGGGTGCCCGTCAGGCCGCCTAGTGCCGGAAACCGATTTGCACCGCCTAAATCGGGCAAATTCAGTTCCGCTTCGCTGCCAAACGCGGTGGAGACAATGCCAAGCAGGGCGAATACTAACCCTCCTCTAATCCAATTTTTATTATTCATCATAACTTTCAGGGGCGAAACTATCGCAGAAGTGACCGGGAGATAGCCAACTCTTTTTTAGTAAAAAAACCCCCATCGCTTGTACCATTTTTGTCCTGCTTAAGCCAAAGAGTGTGCATCCCGCTCGCTCCCTTTTGGCCATAAGACTAATCGCAGGAATTATTTTGATCAACGGCTAAAAAGCCGGGGGGTTGAAATCGAATTGGCTCGGGGCGGAGCCCCCCACAATTCGTTCCTCACTTGGTTGTCTATTGTCGCACAACCAATTGGTCCACAACCCGATCCACCCCCGGCAATTTGTCGATTCGTTGCAGAATGGCTTGCCGCTCCAGCTCGCTCGGCACCGTGCCGCGCAATGTAACCACGCCCTTTTTGACTTTCACCTTGACGCTGGTGTCCGCGAGAGCCGGGTCCTGCTGAATGCTGTGCCGGATGGCGGTGGCGGTGGCAATGTCGGTTGCAGCTACCGCTGGCGGCGCCGCGCCCGTTGGAGCGCCCGGGGAGACGGCCATTGGCAAATCCGGTCCCGGCGGCCCGTTGGCAACCGGGCTATCGACTTCGGGCGTTACAGAATGGCAGGCGCACAGCAGACCTGCAGCCAGCAGGCCCGAGAGCCGCGCCGCGCTTTTGTTACAGTTCATGGTGTTTTGTTTCACTAGATCGCCTATGCCCTTGCTCCTGCTGTCGCGAAATGCGCCTTGCGTGGATCGGTTGCGGCAATAACGACACTGACGGATTTTTGGTTGAACCCCTTGTAACCGCCATGGCGTTGAAGATTTTCCAGGTGGCTGCCCAAAGCCCCCTCGTGCATGACTCGATCGAAATGCTCGCGCGAGATCAATCCCCCAGAGAGCAACCGCGCGGCCCGCGCGCGCCGAACGGGCCATCGTTCGCCTTGGGTGAAGGCCTGGCGCAAAAAGGAAAAATCCGAAAACGGTTTCATCAGATTGACGCCCTCATCCTGCAACTGAGCTCGAAGCCTATCAAACTCGAATCGTGCTTCGAGATGATGCATCCCCGCTTCCAGGAGACTTTCTCCATGTAATCCGACCCAAAGGCCCACGGTGCCAAGGCTCGCGGCTGCGGGAAGGCGCGTGGTCGAAAAATCAATTTCCCTCTCCTCCGGCAGCAGGTCCACGTCCGCGAACACCACAATGGATGTTACCTGGTTTTCGAGGATTTGTGCACCCCATCCTGCCTCAGCCCCAGCGTAGTAGCGCTCGCGTTTGATCAGACCGAGTCTCGAAAGGAACTCAATCAAATCCAGGAAGTACTCCCTCGAGCAACGGAAGGTATGGTGATCATGATTGCCCCAGCCCAACCCAAGCTGGTCTTGCTTGTGCTTTTGGATGCGCGCAGCCCGGTTGCGGCTCTCCCAGTAAGCCCGTTCGTTCTCAAAAAAGAGCCGGCAGGCCACGTCTCGAGGGATAAGGGTCAGCACCTGGTTCAGGACCTTGCCGGCGCGCTCGAATCCCTCCGCCTCGTTTTCAAACCGCCGTTGGCGCGTCTGCCACAACTCGCGGGCCTTGATAATCGCGCGCAATTCGTCCCGCCCAAGCGGCGCGGGAATGAACCCGCGGTAACCCCTCCGTTCAATTGCCTCCAGTTGCGCGCCCCGTTCCTCGGCCACGACCACCCGGCGGTAGCGCGAAAAGGGTTCGCCTTCCACCGCCGAGGCAAGGTTTTGGCGCGCGACGAAATCTGCCACAAATTCTGGTCGAATGGCGATGACCGCCGCGCTTTCTGCCCGGCCAGGCCGCAGCAAAACCCGCGGCAGCGTGGCCCGGGGATGCTCATATACCGGCTCCGAATTGTGGCCGGTTAGGACTTTATCTTCCGCAAAACCTGCGGCCTGTAACTTTTCTGCATCCTCCGCGGGAAGAATAAAATGATCGATCCATTCGAAAAAATCCGTCCCCGTAAGGTCGAGCATGCTCTGGCTGAGGTGCCGTGCAAACCCGTTGCGGTCGAGGAAATTCTCGAGGCGCATCCGCAACAATTGTTCCGCGTCATCAGCCAGCGGCCAATCGAAATCCTGGCGCGCGCCGGCCTCGTTGACAGCCCCTTTCAACCGCTCGCTTTTAGCATTACCTCTCATACGCGCTTCCAAGGCACAGTAGCCCACCCAGGCTAACCCGCAACTTCGGCAGGCCAGCCTCTTGGAACTCGGCCCTCCGAGTCACCAGATGCGGTCTTACGAACTTGCGCTGGTGTAGCGCCGCACCGACGCCCGCCAGCCCCATTCCGATACCGCAAAGCACGCCAGGCTCATGCCCAGTAACAGCAGCAATGGGAACGGACTGGACAATTTGTTGACTAGCACCCGGACCGGGACGTTGGAGACCAGCAGCATTGGGATTGCAAAGGTGAAGATCGCCTTAAACAAACCATGAAAGGCCTCGTCCGGCATGCGCGCTATCTGGAACAGATTATAGTAGCCCCAGACAATGCCCTGGGCGCGCACGGTCCAGAAACTGATGCTGGCCAGCAGAAACATCAGCGAGTAATGGATCAGGATGCCCGCCACGCAGAGGGTCAGGAATCCCAGCACCTGAAGAGGGGCTGGCGCCAGGTGCATCTGGTGCGCTGCAAAAACCATCACCCCCAACGCCGAGGCAGCGTTGACGAAGGCCCCCAAATCCACCTGGCGCAGCGAAATCACAAACCGCGTGTTCACCGGCAGCAGCAGCAGAAAATCGAGTTTGCCGGTACGGATCAACTCGGAAAGATTCGTGCAATTAATCAGGAAAAAGGCCTGGAATATCTGTTGGATAAAATGGCTCGCGCCAATCAGCATCACTACTTGCCACTCGGTCCATGTGCCGATGCGGTTGGTGTGCAGATACACCACCCCGATGAAACACAGTTGCAATCCGAACCAAAGCAGTTCGACAATAATCCACAGCAGGAAGTTAGCTTTAAAAGTCATCTCCCGCGTCACGGAATTCCTCCACAACGCCGCATAAATCCCCAAGTAACGCTTAAGACTCATGTGCAAAGCCAGTCACCCTCCCACCGCCGAGTACTTGCGGATGCCGCGCTGCCACATCAGCCGCGCCGAGCCATACGCGACCACCACCCAAAAGACCTGCGCCACCAGGCCCCGCAGCAACTCCGGCCCGGCCGCTTTGCCCATGTAAATGCTCACCGGGAAATAAAGCTGGTATGGAAAGGGAGTGAATGAGAGCGCCTGGGCGACACCGTGCGGAAGGATATCGAGCGGAAAGAGGTGGCCGCTGGCGATATACTCGAAGGCGAACAGGATGAATATGAAGGTCGATACCTCGAGCACCCAGAACGCCAGCATTGCCATCGTATAAGACATAAAAAACTGCAATAGGGCTGTCAGGGCGGTGGAAAATACGAACAGAGCAAACGCGAGCGCGTTGGGCGGCAGGATCAAATACTGTCGCAGGCAGACCATGAAGAGAGTCAACGGCGCCACGGCGACCGCCAGGTAGGTCAACCGGCCCGAAAAAAACAGGCAGAGCCGGTAAGCCAGGTAATCGATTGGCTTGAGCAGGAACTGGCTGATATTGCCGTCCTTGATATCGGCGGCGATTTGCCAGTCGTCCTCATTGACGGCGGTCAGGGCGTCCACCACCGTCGAGAACAGGTAATAAGAGATCATCTGGGCCAGGGTGTAGCTGCCGACCATCGCCCCGGGGGCTTTGCCGGCATAAATCGTGCGCCAAAGGTACAGAATGGCAATCAACGGGATCAGCCCGAAGAGGGTTCGCGCCAAAGAATTGAACCGGTACGTCAGGTTATTCTGAATCCCGACGTTCAGGACATGCCAGTACTTCCTCATGGTTCACCCTTGAACTGTGCACGCAAACTTCAAAAGCGAAAATTAAAAAGCGCGCCTTGAATTTCCTTTGAATTTCTATTTGCGAGGAAAGGATCGCCTGACTACGGTAAGCAGGCCATTGGCTCAAACCATTTCTCGGGGGAAGAGTATTTGCAATTTTATGATGAGAAAACCGCTGACGAACCAGGAACTCAACGGGCTGATTGAGGGGTTAAACAAGCTCGCGCGAAACTTATGGTGGACCTGGGACCAGGAGGCACAAGACATTTTCCAGGAGCTTTCTCCGCGCGGCTGGCAGAATCTTTATCACAACGCCGTCGCCATCCTGCGCGAAGTCTCCGAAAGCGAACTGCGCGCCCGATTGCAGGATGTCGATTTTGCCCAGCGCGTGCGCCAGGTGCTCGAATCCTTTGAAGTCTATTTGCAAGAAAAGAAGACCTGGGCCGCCCAGAACGCGCCCGCGCTTCGCTCCAATCCAGTAGCTTATTTTTCAGCCGAGTTCGGCTTTCACGAAACGCTGCCTATCGCGGCCGGAGGGTTGGGCATGCTTGCCGGCGATCACACAAAATCCGCCAGTGACCTGGGGTTGGGCTTTATCGGGATCAGCCTTTTTTATCGCGAAGGTTATTTCCAGCAGGCCATCGATTCGAATAATTGGCAGACGGAGTATTATACGCTGCTCAACCCGAAGAATCTACCGATGGAACCGGTGCTGACCCCGGCGGGCGAGCCGTTGGTGTGCAAGGTGGAAGTCGGGATGAACCAGGTTGCCTTCCAGGCCTGGCGCGTCAACGTGGGGCGGGTGACGGTTTACCTGCTGGATACTAACCGGCCCGAGAACGAACAGCGTTTCCGTGATTTAACCCAGAGAGTCTATGGCGGAGACAGCACAACCCGCATTATGCAGGAGATGCTCCTGGGCATCGGCGGCGTGCGCTTGCTGCGGGCCCTGGGTGCGCAGCCTGCGGTCTTTCACATGAATGAAGGCCATGCCGCCTTCCTCACATTCGAGTTAGTTCGTGAGAAAATGGCTTCCGGCAAAACTTTCCCCGAGGCCCTAACCCGGACCCGCTCCGAGTGCATCTTCACCACCCACACACCGGTCGAGGCCGGTCACGACCGCTTCAGCCCCGACTTGATGGATTATGCGATGCAGCGGTTCCGCGCCGCCCTGCCCGTCCCCTTCAGCGAGCTGATGAAGCTGGGCCGCGTGGACCCCAAAAACAATCAGGAACCCTTTTGCATGACGGTGCTGGCGCTGAAACTATCTCGGGCTGCCAATGCAGTCAGCGAACTGCACGGGCGAGTAAGCCGGCACATGTGGCATTCCCTTTATCCGGATAAACCGGTCGAGCAGGTGCCCATCGGCCATATCACTAATGGCGTCCATTTGCTGGGCTGGATGAAGGGAACTGTCCGGCGGGCCTTTCGCCGCAAGCTCACCGGCAAATCGGTTAATCCTGCCCCCGCTCAATGGCTGGCTACCCCTTCCGACTGGGAACGGCGCGTTGAGAATCCCCAAATTTGGGCTCTCATGGCCGACTCCGATTTTGTCTCCGATGAAGAAATCTGGGCCATGCGCTATAAGCTGCGCCGCGAACTCATCGAGTTCGCTCGCCGCCGCCTGCTCATTCAGCGCCAGCGCCTGACTCAAGGGGACTTTATCGCGTTCGACCAATTGCTCAATCCCGACGCGCTGACCATCGGCTTTGCCCGCCGCTTCGCCACCTATAAGCGCGCTCCGCTCATTTTCCAGCAGTTCGAGAACATCGTGAAGCTCACGCGCGACAAATCCCGGCCTATTCAGTTTATTTTCGCCGGCAAAGCCCACCCGCGCGACGATGACGGCAAGCGCTACATTCAACACATTATCCACCTGAGCAAATACAGCGACCTGCAGGGCAACCTCATCTTTATCGAGAATTACGATATGCATGTCGCCCGCCAAATGGTGTCGGGCTGCGACGTCTGGCTCAACAATCCGCGCCGCCCTCTCGAGGCCTCCGGCACCAGCGGTATGAAGGCCGGCTGCCATGGCTGCCTCAACCTGAGCATCATGGATGGCTGGTGGCGCGAAGGCTATGACGGCACAAACGGCTTTGCCATCGGTGAGGATTCTCATGCCGATTCCGTTGAGGAACAGGACCGCAGCGACAGCGCGAACCTTTACAAAGTGCTCACCCAGCAGGTTCTGCCGCTTTTTTATGACCGGGACGGCTTGGGCATCCCGCGCAAGTGGATTCAACGCATCCGCCGCGCGATGGTCACCTTGGTGCCTCAATTCACCACGGATCGCATGGTGCGCGAGTACACCCAAAAATACTATCTTCCCAAACCGCTTGAGGCGGTTGCGGAGAAGCCCGCGCCAACCCCCGCCAGGGTCAAAGCCTCAGTCTGAATCTTTGGACGCCGGGCCAACGCTCTTGACCTGCCTTACCGGCTCCGGTAGGTTGCGACCTTAGAGAATAGGTTTTTTATGGAAAATTTTTTAGTGCCGATGGTGGTCGAACAAACCGGGCGTGGTGAGCGCGGATACGACATTTATTCACGGTTGCTGGTGGACCGGATTGTGTTTCTTGGAACCCCTGTGGACGACATGGTGGCCAACTTGATTATCGCGCAACTGCTCTTTCTGCAGATGGCCGACCCCAAAAAGGACATCCACCTCTACATTAATTCCCCGGGTGGCAGTGTCACCGCCGGCCTTGCGATTTATGATACGATGCAGTTCCTGACGTGCGACGTGAATACTTATTGCATCGGCCAGGCCGCCAGCATGGGGGCCGTGCTGCTGTGCGGCGGGACCAAGGGCAAACGCTATGCCTTGCCCAATTCCAATATCATGATTCACCAAATCCTGGGCGGCGCCGAGGGGCCGGCCAGCGACGTCGAGATTCGCGTGCGCTACATGCTGCGTCTCAAACAGCGGCTCAACAGCATCATCGCCAAGCATAGCAACCGCTCGATCGAGCAGGTCGAAAAGGACACCGACCGCGATAATTTCATGACCTCAGAGGAGGCCAAAGCTTACGGGCTGGTGGATGAAGTCGTACAGTCTCGCAAGGAAATCCCCGGTCTAGTGGAACGCGCCACCAGCCTGGCTGATAAGAAGGAATAGCTCGATGGCCCGCCCCACCAATATAACCCTGTGCAGTTTTTGCGGTAAATCCCACGCCGAGGTCAAGAAGCTCATCGCCGGGCCCGGGGTCTTCATCTGCGATAATTGCGTCATTTTGTGCAAACAGGTCCTGGACAAGGAATTTGCCACCCAGGCCCGCAAGCAAAAGCCCAAGATCAGCGTTCCGAAACCGGCTGAAATCAAGCACCAGCTCGATCTCCATTGCGTGGGCCAGGACCACGCCAAAAAGACGCTCGCCGTGGCGGTCCATAACCATTACAAGCGCATCCTGCAGGACCCTCCTGTCCCTGCCGACGAAGAAGCGCCCTCGGCGGCGGACCGCCATGCCGGGGTCGAAATCGAGAAGAGTAATATCCTCATGATCGGTCCAACCGGCTCGGGCAAGACTTTGCTCGCCCGCACCCTGGCCCAGATTCTCGATGTGCCCTTTGCCATCGCCGATGCCACTACCCTGACCGAAGCCGGTTACGTGGGTGAAGATGTCGAGAATATTGTCCTGCGGCTGCTGCAGAATGCCGATTACGACGTGAAACGCGCCCAGCGCGGCATCGTGTATATCGATGAGATCGACAAGATCGCGCGCAAAACCGAGAACGTGTCGATCACCCGGGATGTCTCGGGTGAAGGCGTGCAGCAAGCGCTGTTAAAAATTCTCGAAGGCACCGTTTGCAATGTCCCGCCCCAAGGCGGGCGTAAACACCCGCAGCAGGAATATATCCGGGTCGATACAACGGACATCCTGTTCATTTGTGGCGGGGCGTTTGTCGGGCTGGAGCGCCTGATCCAGCGGCGGCTCGGGAAGCATGTCATGGGGTTTCGGGGCGCCGAAGAGGGGCTGAGAGCGGCCACCATCGACCGCCATCAAATCCTTCAATACGTCGAACCGGAGGACTTGCTCAGCTTCGGCTTTATCCCGGAGTTCATTGGCCGCCTGCCGATGGTCACCATCCTCGCTGAACTGACCGAGCCGCAGTTAGTCTCCATCTTGACCGAAACCCGCAACGCCCTCACCAAGCAATACGCCAAGCTCATGGCGATGGAAGGCGTGGACCTCCAATTCTCCGAGGACGCCCTGAAGGAATTGGCCGCGCAGGCGCTCAAAAAGGGGACCGGCGCCCGGGCATTGCGCAGTCTTCTGGAAAAACTCATGCTCGATGTGATGTACGAAGTGCCCAGCAGCGAAGACATCCTCCACGTCAACATCACTCAACAGGTCGTCACCGGTCAGTCCAAACCCCTCATCCGCCGCAAACCGGGCCGCGCGGCTGCCTGAGGCGAAAGACAGGTAGCGGCGACTGCCAGTCGGCTGGTACAGCAACAAAATGCGCGGCTTCCGCCTGACCTTTTTTCTCTGGCTGTTCCGAAAATAGGCTCCTGGTGGTGCGCCGCGGTCGCGGGGAAGCATCCCCGGCGGCTACTGCCCGCCGCCAGTTCGAGCCAGCGAAAACTCCAGGACGGCATAACCGTCTATCTGGAAGTGCTCGACAGTGATTTCCACGGTCTTGTCCGAGGGCAGCACCAGTTTGGCGGTATCGCGCGTGGGTCCGTGCCAGGCCCAGTTTTCGAGCATAGGCTTGCCATCCACGCTCACCCGCACCCCGTCATCGCTCAGGGTGTTCAGCTCCCAAGTGCCCTGGGCCAAAGGCAGGCGTGTGCGGGCGATCATGCCGAAATGATCGTGCCCCAGGTGGGCGGCGGTGACCTGGTCCGAGAGGTGGAGTTCGCTGGGGCCGCGCATGCCATAGCGCAACGAAAGCTCGTCGAGTTGCGCGGTGACAGCGGTGGGACCCTCGGAGAGCTTACGGTAGCGCTCCAGGTTCTTGCGCGGGTCAAGGCCGGCGGGCCATTTGAAGAAGGTAGCCTGCCAGATAGTGGCCAAGAGCGTCCCCTTCAGTTCCGCCAGCGGCTTTCCCGCAGCCCGCACGCGGAGCACGTACGGGTGCACACCCGGGGCCACCGAGTTGAGGGTAATCCGCGATTCCTCCCCCTGCCCGGGCACAGCGGTCAGGACGCCGCGCACTTGATCCCCGGAGGTCTCAATTTCTACGTCACCGGTGGGTTCTTTTAGCACCTCAAAGCGCGCCGTTCCCCCGGCGGAGCCGACCCGCCGCACCAGCGGCGCTAAGTGATCCCAGGGCCCCCACTCGGTCATAATGATGTTCTGCCGGCCGCGCAGGTCCGACCGCGCGCCCACCGGATGCTTGCGCCCGAAAACTTCGTGCGCCGGCACCCGTAAGGGAGCGATTTTCCGCCGGGGCTCGCGGCGGACCTGGTAAGCTGGGTCGGCCAGCAACTCCTGGCTCACGCGCCAGAATCGGTTTGGTCCCAGCACCACCTGGCCCGGCCCGCGAAACTGGAAAGCCGGGCTGTCGCCGTCGAAAGTGTTGCCCGCAATGACGGAGCCCGTCGAGGCGTAGCCGTTGACTTGGGCCCAGTTTCTCTTCTCAAACTCCGGGTTGGCGCCGCCCCAGAGGTGAACGCCACACTTATTCGTCACGAACAGGTTGTGGAGGATAAGATTGTCGCCGCCGTGATCAATGTTCACCCCGCCCCGTTCCAGCCCATAGCCCATTTCGCCGTTGTCTTCGAAGTCGTTGCCGGCAATCAAGGTCTCGCGTGAATACCCTGCCCAGACCCCGCAGATGGCATTGCCGACGATTCGGTTGCTCAGATACTGGTTACCGAAGGAGAACGTATTCTCGATCCCGTGCGCGGCGGCATACGAAAAATCGTTGCCGACGAGCAGGTTATCGTTGTTGCCGCGCCGCCGATACCATCCCGCCGGGTGTGCGCCCATCTCGCCTATGGCCTCCCGGCCCGCAAAGCCGAAAAAGCCATCGCCCCCGTGCGTGACGGAATTCTCCGCGAAGGTGTTGGCGTTATTCTGCTCGAACACGAAAATCCCCGCCGAGTCCTGACCGCGGTTGTAGGCCCCGTGGCTGTAGCCACGCACACAAAAATCCAGGGCATTGCGGCTGATGACATTGCTCACGCACCGCCACAGGGCGAGTCCCCAGCCGGAGTCGAAGGAAAAGTCATTGTCATAGATGCGCGAGGCGGCAACGCGGTCCAGGCACAACCCATTCTGCCCGTGCCACACTCGCGAGTCCCTTACCGTCACGCGGGCCGAGTCCTCGATATAGATCGCCGCGCCGTAATTCTTGAGCCATTCGTGCTGGTCGTTATTCTGGCCATAAAGCCAATCGCCCTCGTCCTCGGCCACCGGCGTAGATTTGAGATACGCCCGCCGGTTGTCCGAAGCATCAATTGCCTCCAGCGTGAGGTCGTCGGCTTTGGTCGCCCACAAGCCGCACCAGAAGCCGCTGATCCGGGCGCCGCGGATGGTTACCCCCGGATGCCCTTGGAGGCGAATCCCGTAGCCTTTATACCCGTCAGGCCGCCTATCCGCCCGCGACCCGCGGAGGCTCGATCCGGCGGTGAAATCGATCTCAATATTCGCCGCGCCGATGACGAGAGCCCCCTCACCGCCCGCGTCCGGGATGACTGTGCCCGGCGGGATCATCACCCGGCAGGACTGGGTGAGCACCGTACCCGGCGCCGTTACCGTCACTACGGGCCAGTCCGCTCTCTCGACCTTCGAGCCCACCGCTTGCGGGGCCCGCCCATGGCCCGAACCGCTTTCCTGGTCGGGCGCCGCGCAGGTGGACAATCCGGCCATAGTACAGACACCGGCCAAGCTGAAGAGCAACGCGGGCATTGCCGGCCGTCGAATTGAAGCGAGAGGCCACGTCATGCGCCCAGCAGCCAAGCACGGGCAGGGCAACAAATCAAATCCGATCGCCACCGCAACCACCACCTGCGCGGCCCGAGAGAAATAGTTGCCATACTTGGCTTATTTGTTCCGCCGCGCGCTCCCCACATTTCCCCTGCATCGTTAACCAAGCCAATGAAAGCGCCCGTTGCGCCAGGTCAATTACCGGCTTGTCTGTAAGGGACGCAGTTTTTAGACTGGGGGCGTTAATGTGGCGTTTGCTGAAAGAGTTCCTTGTCTTTGCGCGGCAGGAGAAGAAATGGTGGCTGGTCCCGCTGGTGCTGGTATTGCTCGCGCTGGGCGCCATCCTGGTCCTTGCATCCAGCTCAGGTATCGCCTGGGCCCTCTACCCGTTCTTTTAAACCATGCCCGCCCCGCGGCATATTTTGGGCCTTTCCGCCTTCTACCACGATGCCGCCGCTGTGCTTCTGCGCGAGGGGCAAATCGTCGCCGCCGCCCAGGAAGAACGCTTCTCACGCATTAAGAACGATCCAGCATTCCCTTCGCGGGCCATCGCAAGCTGTCTGGGCCAGTGTGGAATCGGGCCGGGCGAGCTCGATGTGGTGGCGTTCTATGACAAACCGATCCTCAAGTTCGCGCGCCTGCTCGAGACGTACCTCGCGGTGGCGCCGGCCGGATGGCGCACATTCCCCGTCGTGCTGCCCCCGTGGCTAAGCGAAAAGTTGAATCTCAGACAAACCATCCGCGAAGAATTGCCAGGGCTGCGCTCGGATTGCCCAATCCTCTTTACCGAACATCACCAGGCCCACGCGGCGAGCGCGTTTTATCCCTCGCCCTTCAGTGAGGCGGCCATAGTGACCATTGATGGGGTCGGGGAGTGGGCGACCACAACCATTGGCCGAGGATGCGGGCATGAGGTGCATTTATTGAAGGAATTGCGCTTTCCTCACTCGTTCGGTCTCCTATATTCCGCCTTTACGGATTACTGCGGATTCCGAATCAACTCGGGCGAATACAAGTTGATGGGCCTGGCGCCTTACGGCGAGCCCAAATACGCCGAGGTCATCTACCGAGAGCTGATCGACCTTAAAGATGACGGGTCATTTTGGCTGAACTTGGATTACTTTGATTTTCTGGGGGGCACGCGAATGGCGAACGGGCGGTTCCACAAACTGTTTGACGGCCCACCGCGCAAGCCGGAAGGCGCTATCGAAACGCGCCACATGGACGTGGCACGGTCTATCCAGGCGGTGACGGAGGAGGTGATGCTGCGCCTGGCGCGCCATGCCCGCGAGGTAACCGGCCTCACCAACCTGTGCATGGCCGGGGGCGTAGCGCTGAATTGCGTGGCCAATGGGCGGATCGTGAAGGAGAAGATTTTCGAGAGGCTCTGGGTGCAACCCGCTGCTGGGGACGCCGGTGGCGCGCTGGGGGCGGCACTGGCCGCCTGGCACCTGGAGGGGACGCCACCGCCGGAGGTTGCCGCGGAGTCCAAATTGCCGGTAAAGGACCGGGATGCGATGCGCGGCGCGCTGCTGGGGCCGGAGTTTTCAGACGACCAAATCGAGGAGGCGCTGAGAATGGCCGGGGCGGTCTATGAACGCTTCGACCAGGAGGCGCTGCTCGAACGGACCGTGGCGCTACTCGATGCGGAGAAGGTCGTGGGCTGGTTCCAGGGTCGGATGGAATTTGGCCCACGGGCCCTGGGAAACCGGTCCATTCTGGGAGATGCGCGGTCGCACCGGATGCAATCAGTAATGAACCTGAAGGTGAAGTTCCGTGAATCGTTCCGTCCGTTTGCGCCGGTACTGCGGCGGGAACGACTGGCGGATTATTTCGAGCTGGATGTCGAGTCGCCTTACATGCTTTTGGTGGCGCCCATCCGGCGCGAGCTGCGTTCGGCGGTGCGGCCTGGGATTCGAGGGCTGGACTTGCTGAAGGAACGCCGCTCCACGTTGCCCGCCGTGACGCACGTGGATTACTCGGCGCGAATCCAAACTGTTGCTCGCAAAGACAACCCGCTTTTATATGAGTTGCTGCTAAAGTTCGAGCGGCTGACCGGGTGCGGTGTGCTGGTCAACACCTCGTTTAACGTGCGAGGCGAACCGATCGTCTGCACTCCCCAGGATGCCTATCGCTGCTTCGCCAGAACGGAAATGGATTACCTTGTTATGGGGAGCTTCCTCGTTCAAAAGCGCCAAAAAGAAGGCTTTGCACGACAAGAGGCCTTGAAGGGAGTCGCAGCGGCGTGAAGGCCAGGCTCAAAGAAGACCCCAAGGAATGGCGCAAGGTGACGCTGCTGACGGCGTTGGGTGTGTGTGTGCTCAGCTCGTTGTTGCGGTGGCGGCACGCCCTGACGGCTCGATCCTGGGAGGTCGTTTTGGGAGCGATGCTCCTGACAGCCCTGTGCGCCGGGCTCCGGCCCAAATGGTTTCGTGGATTCTACCGGGTCTCGACCCAGGTTGGATTCGTCCTCAGCCAGGCCATTGCCCGGGTCTTATTGGCGGTTTTGTTTCTGGCGCTCATCACGCCCCTTGCGCTCCTAAGGCGAGGTTTTGGCAAAGACCCCTTGCGGCTGAAACGAGCAACCGGCGCCAAGAGTTACTGGAGCGCTGCCAAAGAATCCAGCCCGCTGGACCGGCAGTTTTGAGGATGCCTTCGCGCAACGACTCGCCTCCCGATTCTTAAACACACTGGGTCTGGCCAGGCATGGCGATTTGGAATTTGCCGTTGGCGTCAGGCATGACCGGCGCGTTGGAATCCCAGGTCAGGTTGTCCAGGCCCGGCGCCAGTTCGATATTCGAAGCCACCGCTTCGTCCCAGGTGATCATCTGGCCGGATTCGCAGGCCATGCGGCCCATGATGGCGGCAAAGCAGGATTTGGCGCAGCGCTCGGTCTCGTTGTAAGGCCTGTCGTTGCGGATGGCGTCGAAAAATAAATCGTGTTCGTACTGATAAGCGTCGAACGGCTGGCCCTTGTACTCCCAGAGCACAGCCTCGGAGGTTTGTTTGTGCCCCTTGAAAATCCGGGGCTTGGATTGGCCTTCACCCAGCAGCGCGCTGCCGGTCGCGCCGTGGGCCACGACACCCCAAAAATCGTAGCAGTTGCTCATGTGCCGTCCCTGACCGCCCAGGCGCGTGCCGTCCGGGAAATGATGTTCGGCCCAGTAATGGTCGAAGAGCTGGTCGTTTTCTGTGCGGACCTGGCGGCCACCCATGCCCTGGACCGAAACGGGCCAGTCATTTTTTATCCAACAGGCGACATCCATATTGTGAATGAGCCAGTCTTCATAGAAGCTTCCGTTGAGCCAGGTGTAATTGCTGTAGTTGGCAATTTGGTGGGCCAGTTCGGTTTGTCCGGGCTGTTTGGGGCTCAAACCGACCGGGCCGTGCATGCGGTAAGCCCAAAGGGTGATGATCTGGCCGATGGCGCCTTCGTGAATTCGTCCAATGGCCTCCTCCATCGGTTGCGAGTGGCGGCTCATGAGCCCCCCGGCAATCTTTAGATTCCTTTGCGCAGCCTGCTGTCCGGCTTTAAACACCCGGCGAATCCCCGGCGCATCGACTGCAAAGGATTTTTCCATGAACACATTCACCCCCTTGGCGACCGCGTACTCGAGATGAATGGGCCGGAAGGCGGGCGGGGTGGTCAGCAGGACCACGTCGCCTTTGTCCAGAGTGTCAATTGCCTTTTTGAAGGCGTCGAAGCCGAGGAACTGGCGCTCGGGAGGCACGTCCACCTGATTTGAGAGCCGTTGCTTCAATTGGTCGAAGCTGCCGGCCAGCCGGTGCTGGAAGACATCCGCCATCGCCCATAGTTTTGTCGGGCCTCGAGTCGAGAGGGCCTGCGCGGCGGCGCCCGTGCCCCGCCCGCCACAGCCCACAAGGGCAATTTTGATGGTGTTGCTTTCGGCGGCATAACCCGGACGACCAATAGCTCCGGTGAGCGCCGCGCTTGCCACCACGGCGCCGGAGGTTTTCAGAAAGTCGCGACGGCTGGTGACGTTCGAGGACATGCGATTCGAGGTGAATTCCAGGTTTACTCCGACCCCGATCTTCCGCAGGACATCATTCATGGGCTGAATGTGATGACTTTGGAAACTTGTGGCAAGCCCGACTTTTCATCACCCTCTGGCAAAAGACCGTATTGGTTGTAGCAGATTTGGAATTGACGGCCAGCCTCTCAGGGGCTACCGATAAAGCGTTATGAAGGCACTGATCCTTTTTGTGGCGTGGTGCATTCTCCTGGTGCTGTGCTGGCCGGTGGCGCTGCTGGCGCTGGTCCTGTTCCCGTTGGTTTGGCTCATCTCGCTGCCCCTTAGGCTCCTGGGCATTGCGCTGGAGGCGGTTTTTGCTCTGCTGCGCGCGGTTCTATTTCTGCCGGCGCGCCTGCTAGGTTTCAGCAGGAGCAGATGAGAAGCCTGCCGGGCCTGCAAACATTGTCAGCGACGCCGCTATCCACCACCTCCAATGAATCATTTTGGCAAGCCTCTTTCGAAACGAATCCCTATATGAATTTCAAGCTGATCCTCAAGACTCTTTTCCTGGCGGCTATCCTGTTACTCCTCGTCGTTATGGGCATGAACAACCGCCAATCTGTCGGGTTATCGCTCCCGCCTCTCCTGAAGGCTCAGAAATTGCCTGCTGCGCTTATGTATTTCGGTTTTTTCGCCGGCGGTTTGCTCAGCGGCACTGTGCTGACTGCGGGCAAAAAGGGTGGCGGCAGCGCGAAAACCAAACCGCAGAAATAATCGATTCCTTGCTCAGCCTTGCGGGGTCATGCCCAATACCATATCGAAGTGGGCCGCCAGTTCACCGATCCGGGAGTTTTTGACCGGAACAAAATTCACTGTAACCGACGCTCGGCTCGCCTCATCCCCAATTCGGCTCCAGATGCCATCCTGAGGATTGCCCGGGTCGCCTTTGATAAAGAGTTGGGTAGTCCATGGCTGGCGTCCTTTCATTTTTACCTTGAAATGAAGATGCGGAGCTTTGCGTCCGCCGTAAGCTATCGGCTTGATGGTGCGGAAGTAATATTCGCCGCTCGAGCTGGTGAGAAACCGCCCAAAACCCTGGAAATTCGAGTCATACGAGGAGCGGTTGGGCTGGTCGGCGAGGTAAATGCCGTGGCTGTCCACATTCCAGAGTTCAATGGTGGCGTTGCGAATCGGGTCGCCCCCGCCGTCCAGCAACCGGCCACTGACATGGGTGACTTGGCCCACGGCTGGAGTAATCGAGTCGTTCACAATGAGCAGGTCGTTATCTGTATCCAAGGGGAGCTTGGGCGGATAGAAGGGCCCCTCCTCGACCCAGGCGGTTTGGCGCAGCAGTTCCTCGGCGAATGCGCCCGGCACAGTGAACAAGGCGGTGGCAAAACTGAGATTGCGGAAAAACGCGCGTCGTGAGCCTAACGCGCCCAATGGCTGGCTGGAGTGAGTGTTCATATGATTGGGTAATCTTGCACATCAGGCCCGAGTCTGCCACAGACCTCCTTAAGAGAACATTAAGCGAGAAATCGAATAATCACCTCACCAGAATCGTCGGATTTGGGAATGAGCCTGTGCAACATGGCCAGCCGCTTGCGGCTCGCGCCAAGGCAATCCAACGTCCATGAAACCTCAAAAGCAATCCAATGACACCCAATTGTCCCGCCGCCAGTTCATGGGCGGGGCTGCCATTTCAACCGCTGCGTTTATGGTTCTGCCCGGCGCCGTGCTGGGCCTCCAGGGCGCCCAATCGGCCAATGAACGGCTGAACATCGCCGGGATCGGTTTTGGCGGCCAAGGCACACATGATCTGAGCCAGGTCGATACCGAGAATATCGTGGCCCTGTGCGATGTGGATAAGCGCTACGCCGCCCACACCTTTAAGAAGTATCCCAAGGCAAAGCAGTTCACCGATTACCGCCAGATGCTGGACGAAATGAAGGAGATTGACGCGGTAGTAGTTGCGACGCCGGACCATCATCACGCGTTCGCCTCGGTGGCGGCCATCAAGCATGGCAAGCACGTCTACTGCGAAAAGCCCCTCACCCACTCGGTTTGGGAGGCGCGCCAGGTTGCGCAGGCGGCACATGCGGCAAAAGTGGCAACGCAAATGGGCAACCAGGGCCAGGCGTCCAGGGAGACCCGTCACCTCTGCGAGTTGGTCTGGTCCGGTGTCATCGGCCCGGTCCACCACGCCCATATTTGGACGGATCGGCCTTCCAACGGTCTCTTCAACGAATACTGGCCACAAGGCGTCAACCGCCCCAAGGACACGCCGCCTGTCCCGGCAACGCTGGATTGGGACTTGTGGCTCGGGCCCGCGCCGTTGCGGCCATATCACCCTGTTTATCTGCCCTTCGTTTGGCGCGGCTGGTGGGATTTCGGCACCGGAGCGCTAGGGGACATCGGTTGCCACGCGATGGACCCGGTCTTTCGTGCTCTGAAATTAGGAGCCCCGACTAGCGTTCAGGCTGCTTCGACTCGCGTCAATGAAGAGACCTTTCCGCTGGGCTCGATGGTAACGTATGAATTCCCAGCGCGCTCAGCGGCTGTGCAGGAAAACAATTGGCATGTCAAGGGCCTCTCGGGTGCCGCCGCCGGGGGCATCGCGATGCCCGCCTGCAAACTGAGCTGGTATGACGGCGGGTTGCGCCCGCCCAGGCCCGATGGCCTCCCGGAGGGGACAAAGATGGGCGATAACGGACGGCTGCTCGTTGGGGAAAAAGGATTTATCCTGAACAATTCAGTATTTCCGGAGTCTTGCGCCCAGGAAGCGGCCCATGTGCCCGAGACGATCCCGCCATCTCCTGGGCACCATAAGGAATGGATCGAGGCCTGCAAAGGCGGCAAACCGGCCGGCTCGAATTTCGATTGGGCGGGTCCGCTGGCCGAGTCGGTGCTGCTGGGCAACGTGGCGCTACGGGTCCAGCTACGGGAAGAATTGACGTTGTACCGGCTGTTTTGGGATTCAGCCAATCTCAAGGTAGCCAATCTTGATGATGCCAACAAATTCGTCCGGCGCGAGTACCGCGAGGGCTGGAGCCTCTGATTATTTCAAATAAGACCCAGCGGCGACCAGCAGTTCTTCTATGGAACCCTTGGGCAGGTATTGGTCGGCGCCTTCGTTGAGCATCTTGCGGATGGCCTCGTCATCCTGGTCGGTCGCGGTATAGAGCAGAACGGGCACATCGGGGTGATTGCGTTTCATGAAACGCATCAGCACCAGCCCGTTCTCACCGGCGAGATTCAGGTCCAGGATGATCAACCCTAATTTGACACCCTCGGCGCGCGACATGCCTTCGGTGGCGTCGGCAGCGGTAATCACCTCGTAACCGGCCTCCTTAAAGGAGAGCGATACGATGTCGCGCCAATGCGGGTCATCATCAACGAAGAGCACCTTCTGCTCCATGGAAGAACTCGATAGCCTTGAAACGGCAGTTGGGCAAGTGTTTTTTCGCCCTGGAGAGCCCTTGCGATTCGATTCTGCACATCAGACCGCGGTTCCTTCGGCCATCAACTCTCCGCAGGAGCGCAGACGCCTCAACTCAGCGATAATCTGATGCCAATAGAGGCGGTCCGCTTCCTGCAACTCGCCCATACGGCTCTGCATCCATTGATTCACCTGCCGCTCCGTGGGAAGGTCCATCTCCCGGCCGGAGAGTAACAATTGAGAGAAGGTCTTTAGAGCCGGGTTTAAAGTTTCAAGGGGCAAACTCGCAGCTTGGGAGTGTTCGACGAAAAAGGCAGTCAATTCCGGCAGAGTAAAAATATTCTCAAGCCCCCAATGCAGATCGCTGGCCGTTTCCTCGGATTCGGGTTGCTCGAACCACGCCAAAACAAGTTTGCTGATAATAGGATAGTCTTCCAAACGCTGCGTTTTCTTTAATTCAACGAGCGGTTTGATGCCTACCGTTCGGATCGTTCCCCACTCTGTTTGTATCCACCGCGAGCTTTGAACTGCCCCGCCAAAAGACGCCAATCGCGGAGGATTTCCCATGACATCCAAAAAGACATCCGGTTGACCTTCCGCGGGCAGAACAAAATGAAAGCCATGCCCCCGCTTAAGGTTTTCAACTGTCAGTTGGGGCGTCAGCTTATAAAAACGCGACTTGCATGATCTCAGGACGTTTGTAAAGCCCTGACAGTTCCGGGTTGTCGGGTCAATCCAGAGATCAATATCTTCAGAAAATGTTGCAGCTCCGTACAGAACAGCCGCCTGTCCACTGATCAGCAGATATTCCACACCCTGATCGTTAAGGCTTTGGAAAAAGTTTGCGATCATGAACCCTGCCTGGATTGGGCAAACGCGAGCGCATCTGCCAACTCAGGCGCAATCGTTCCCTGGGTGTTAATTGCCGCCAAGCAACGGCTTTGTAAGGCGACTGCGACTCATTTGTCGTCAGCGATGCAGTTGTGCCCTTGAAGGTTTGCTTCCTCATTTCAGCGCATGCCCTAAATCATGTCTGGTCGCATAAGATCATTGTTTCCCTTACGAATGCAATCTGCAAAACGCCTGTTTGCTCGTTTTTGTTCCATTCCTCTCGATGCCCCTCGAATTCCGTCGTGTGTGGGACTTGCACTCGCCCCAGGGCGGGTTAAGGTCTGGCCTATGGACCTGGAAGATCACGCGGGCGACATCATTCGCAAGGCCCGGGCGATGTCAGGTGTCTCAACCCAAGAGGCCGCTAAAGCCGCTGAGCTGACAGAGGCTGACCTGGCCGGTTTTGAAGAAACCGGGCAGAGCGCGAAGAAGCTGAATTTGGCAGCCTTGGCGCAGCGGGCGGGGCTCGATCCGAAGAAATTCGAGGCGATTGCCGCGGGGTGGCGCCCGGCGCAACCGGAGCTCAGCGCCTGGCGTGAGCTGCGGCGGGTCACCACAAGCGAGGGCGGGATGGCGGTCAATTGCTATGTGGTTTGGGACGAGGTTTCACGCGAGGCGGCGCTTTTTGATACCGGCTGGGAGGCCCAGCAAATTATCGAACTCATCCAGGACAACCAACTCCAGCTTCGCCACCTGTTCATCACCCATTCGCATCGAGACCACATTGGGGCTCTGGATGCGGTGCGTGAGAAATTTCCCAAAATCAAGATTCACTCCAGCACAAAAGGCATCCCGGTCGATCAGCGGAATCGGGCCAACGATTTCATTCATCTAGGGAGCCTGCGCATCACCCATCGCGATACTCCGGGCCATGCCGAGGATGGCGTGACCTATATTATCGGGACCTGGCCTGAAGACGCGCCCCACGTGGCCATCGTCGGGGATGCCCTCTTTGCCGGCTCAATTGGCCGCGGCAACCAATCCTGGACCCTGGCAAAGGAAAAGGTCCAGAACCAAATCTTCTCATTACCTGCTGAGACGCTGGTATGCCCTGGACACGGCCCCTTCACCACCGTTGGGCAGGAGAAGGCGCATAACCCGTTCTTTTAGAAATCGAGTTTTCGTCTTTAGGCGTGAGGCTGTTGAGATAGGCCACCAGGTCAGCGATGGATGAGCGGGGGAGGTGATTCCGCTGGCGGGGAAAACGTTATTTATTTCCGTTATCGGGGTTCGAGAGAGAAGGGTGCAGGCCGATTTGGTGGAGTTTCTCGCGCACACGGAGGCGGGTGACACCGAGCCAGCGCGCGGCTTTGGCCTGATTGCCCTGGGCCAGGCGAATGGCTTGGGCGAAGAGTTCGGGTTCGAGGTCGGCTATCATTTTGGCGTAAGCATTGCGCTCTTCGCCGCGCTGGACGCGCGCCAGAAGGTCGGCGATGTAGGCAGAGTGGGTTTGGGCAGCCAGGGCCGGAGGTTTGTGGGTTTTGGCAAGGACCTGCTGGACGTGCTCGAGGGTGATGGCAAAAGGGCGCGCCAGAAGCAGGGCTTGGCGAATCACGTTCTCCAACTCGCGCACGTTGCCCGGCCACGTTTGCTCCTGCAAAAAAACCACAGCCTCGGGTTGAACGGAGGGCAACTCCACCCCGAATTCTTTGGCATAACGTTGGATGAAGAAACGCGTCAGGTCCGGGATGTCTTCGGAACGCTCCGCCAGGGACGGCAATTGGATCGTGACCACGCTGAGGCGGTAGAACAAGTCCTCGCGGAATTCGCGTTCTTGAATGGCGGTTTCGAGGTCTCGGTGAGTGGCAGCCAGCACGCGCACATCAACGGCGATGGTCTCATCCCCACCCAGACGCTGGATGGTCCGTTCCTGCAGCACGCGCAGGAGCTTGGATTGGGTATTGGCATTGAGGTCGCCGATTTCATCCAGGAAAATGGTCCCTCCATGGGCTTGCTCGAAACGCCCAATGCGCCGGGCCTGGGCGCCGGTGAACGAGCCGCGCTCGTGACCGAACAGCTCGCTTTCCAGCAGAGTCTCGGGAATGGCGGCGCAGTTGACGGCGATGAAGGGTTTGGCCGAGCGGTCGCTGTGCTGGTAGATGGCCCGCGCAATGAGTTCTTTGCCGGTCCCGGTGGCCCCCCGGATGAGAACGGTTGCCGGCGAGGTGGCCACGCGTCCAATTTCTTTGTAAATGTTTTGCATCACCCGGCTGCGACCGACCAGGGCGAACCCGGTCGAGTCGGCGCCGCCCATCTCGACCGGCTCGGACATCAGCCGCGAATGGGCGACCGCCGAGGCCACAAGGTCCAGTAATTCCTCGGGTTCGAACGGTTTGATGAGGTACTCGTAAGCGCCGACCTTGGTGGCCTCGATAGCGGTCTCGGTGGTGCCGTGGGCCGTCATCATGATGATCGGCAGCTTGGGTTTTGCCGCATGAAGCCGGCCCGCCAATTCCAGGCCGTTGAGGCCGGGCAGCTTCAGGTCGGTCAAGACGAGGTCAAAGGCGTTCGAGGTCGCCAGGGCTAGGCCCTCGTCGCCCCGGGGAGTGACATCGACCTTGTAGCCCTCGGCTTGCAACACTTTTTGCAACGCCGAGGCGGTCCGGGAATCATCTTCAACGAGCAGTATCTTTGCTTGCATGATCTTTGAGTCCAGGCAGGACAATTTCGAAAAGAGTGCCTCGGTTCAGTTCGGTCTGGTAACGGAGCAGCCCCCCATGTTTTTCAACGATGCGGGCGGCGATGGCCAGGCCCAGGCCGGTGCCGCCCTCTTTGGTGGTGAAGAAGGGATCAAAAAGCCGCTTTTGGACGGCTGGCGGAATGCCTCTGCCGGTATCTGCCACCGCCAGGATCGCCGTCGGACGCGAGCCATCGTCGCCATTGGCCTGGGTCAGGCGCAGCGTGATCGAGCCGTGCCGGCCAATGCTGTCAGCCGAGTTTTGGACCAGGTTAATCAGGACCTGCTTGAGTTGCTGGATGTCGGCCTGAATCCAGACTGGCTGCCGAATATCCCGCTTCAGCTCAATGGCCGCAGGTTCCAATTCCGGCTTCATGAGCGAATAGACTTCATCCAGTATTCGCTCCGCAGGAACGCGCACCAGCTCGGGCTCGGATGGCCTGGCAAACTGAAGGAAATCTTTGACAATCCGGTCAAGGCGATTGAGTTCCTCGCTGATGACCCGCGCGTCTTCATTTTGAGCGAACTCCTGCGGCAGAGATTTGCGCAGGCTGAAGAGGCGGAATTTGATGGCGGTGAGAGGATTGCGGATTTCATGGGCGACCCCCGCCCCCAGGGCCCCCAGTGAAGCGAGCTTTTCCTGCCGCTCGATGAGCGCCTTGCTTTGGGTCAGTTGAGCCCGCAACGGCGCGAGCATGCCGCGGTAAACCAGAACGGCCACCGTGCCCGCGAGCCCAACCAGCAGAACCAGCGACAGCAAAAAAAGCCGCTGAAGCGAAAGCATGGCGTGATCGGAATCGCGCACAAAGACATCGAACTGGCGGTGCTGGACCTGGACGACATCTTCGCAGGCCTGGAAGACCGGCTGGGAGTCCCTTCGAATGATGGCGTAGGTGTCTCCGAACCTCTCGCGCACCGGGGCGCCCGAGGTTCGCAGGAACGGGCTGACCTGTTCCAGGAAACCGGTGTAGGCGGTTTGCAATCGGGCGAAGGTTGGGTCCTCGCCAGGCCCCAGGAAGCTGCCCTGTCTGCTGTCGAGCCACAGCTTCAGTGCATGGGCGTCTTGCTGGAACGTTTTGAGGTCTTGGGGATTGTGAGTGAGTTGATAATCCAGCAGTGTCTCGGTCAGCTTGCGCAGGCTCAGTCGGAAATTCACGCCAAAGTAAAACTTCTCCGCTTTGATGGCGGCGAACCCTTCTTGCAGCCGGGCCTGTTCGCTCCAAATATTTGCGTCAATGCCCGCAATGAGAACGGCGCCCATCAAGACGGCCAGGGCGAATCCCGCGACGCGAACACCAAAGGAGGGGCTGCGCCAGGTCGCCCGGTGGGCGACGGAGGCGGAGCCCGAGATAGTTTTGGGAAAGCTCTTCACAGAAAGGTCAGGAGCGGCTCGCCAGGGGACCGACCATGGCTTGAATGCCGGTTAATAAGGATTGAGAAAAGAAAAAGGACATAACATCGCCGCTGCCAAAGGGCTTTAAGCATCAGACGCGTGATACAACAGCTTATTCTAGGATTGTTGGCACTTGTGCGCAACCGGTCAGTGCGCCGGCGCCCCCCGCTTGCTGCGATTTTGGTGGTCCTGGGGACTCCACAGGTGGCACTAAATGTGTCGCCCCGATTGGGTTGTTTTTCGGTGCCCGCGGCGAAAACGCCTTGAAACGGGGTCTTTCGAGCATTTGGGTCTCCTGGCACGGAACAGGCTTAGAAGGGGTCTTGATGCGCAATGGCACACCGAGCGGCAATGAAGAAACGAATGCTCATAATAGACGATGACGCCGAGGTGCGGGCATCGATGAAGAGCGTCTTGGAAGGAGTCGGGCACCAGGTGTGGGCGGCCGCCGATGCGCAGGCGGCCCGCAAAGAGCTAGGCCGCTCCCCGATGGACCTGGTCCTGCTGGATTTGAACTTGCCTCGCCAGGGTGGCTGGGAGCTTTTCGAAAGCATAAAAGGGCAGTATCCTTTGCTGCCGATCATTCTCATCACGGGGATGCCCGGCCAGTATCCAATTGCGCTGTTGGCAGGGGCGGCGGCCTTGATGGAGAAACCCATCGAGGTGACGGACCTGCTCAATGTCATTGACCAATTGCTGCTCGCGCCAAACCAGACACCCTTGCGCTCAACCTGTGCTTACCCGGGACAAACGCTCCACGTATCCGCAGCACAACAAGCGGGTGCGCGGCCCAAGACGGGCGCGTCTTCCCTGACGCCGGCCAGTTTTGGCGGCCCGCTGCTCGCCAAACCGTGGAAAAGGAGCTGAATGCGATATGAAACTGAAAATGGGACATGCCCTGCTAGGGGTCATTCCCTTGCTGGCGAGTTGCGCGGGGCAGCCCGTGCGGGTGGCCGCCGTCGGGCCGGCCCCGTACACCATAGCAGCCTCTTCAGACCGCGCCGGACAGCTCCAGGTCTTTAGCGAGACGGAAGAATATGAGTACGATGAGAGCGTCCCCTATTATCCGCACCGGGACTACATGATCTTAACCATGACTGGCAAACGGCTCAAACATGTTTGGAATCATCAAAATCACGAGGACGAACTGCCCGCAATCATCAGTCTGCCCGCTGGCAAGTATCTGGTGACAGCCAACGCCGAACAGTATGGACCGGTCCAGGTGCCGGTGGTGATTAAACCCGGCGAGATGACGCGTGTGGTTCTACAACCCGGCTGGAACCCAGGAACAGCGTTCGCCTCGACTGATTTGGTGCAAATGCCAAAGGGCTACTTTATCGGCTGGCGCGCGCAGTTGCCTGCAGGAGAATGACCATGGATGCTCTTTTTGAAACTGCCAGCCGCGCCTCTTCAGGCAAATCGATGACCAAGCCCGTCAACTTCTACTGCGCTGCGGCCAAAGCAAAGCGTGTGTATTTGCTGGGGGATTTCAATGACTGGAACCCCACCAGCCTTCCCATGCAGCGGCGAGTGGACGGCTGGTGGTTTCTCCAGGTGGGCTTGGCTCACGGCCATCACCAGTACCGCTTTTTAGTGGACGGCAAGGCGGTGCTCGATCCCCGGGCGGCGGGCACGGCGATTAATAGCCAGAAAGAAAAGGTCTCGATTGTGGCGGTCAGTTGACCCCGGGATTGGAACGGACGATAATGATGGAGGCCCTGTTTTTTTTATGAACGGAAACCAAAATCGGCTGGCCCGAGCAGCTTCCAGTGAATGGTGGCAATTCGCGTTGCCCGGCGCCGGTCCCAAACCGGTTGCCTGAAAGAATATGAACCGTATTAACCGCGCAGCATTCCTTGGAATCCTCGCGTTGTCGCTCGCAGGTTGTGCCGGCCACAAATCCGCCGAAAACCCTGCTTATTACTACGCCAACGCGGGAACTGAAGCGTCTTACCCGGGCGGCGGGGGCGCAACCAGCCAGTCGCAGTGGCCGCGCACGGTGGTCCAGGGGACGACCACAAATGTGGTCTATGAGCCCCAAGTGGATTCGTGGGATGGCCATCAACTCCTGGGGCGCGACGCAGTTGCCGTCAGCGCGGCCGGGCAGCGTCAGCCCGTTTTCGGCGTGGTGAACATCCAGGCAACCACGCTGGTGAACAAAACCAAACGAACCGTCACATTGGAAAGCGTGAAGGTTCTGGGCGGCAGCTTTCCTTCCGCGCCGCAGGAGAGCCAGCAATACGTGGGGCTGTTGCAGCAGAGTTTTCCAAAGGAACTTCAGGGCCTTTCCCTGGATCGGCTCGAGGCGAGTCTGGTGGTTGCGCCACAACAGCTCCAGGGTTCAAGCCAGCCTCTGAATAATGCACCGCCCAAGATCATCTTTTCCACAAGGCCTGCCATCCTGGTTTATATTGACGGCCCTCCGGTCTATCGGCCTGTCGAACATACCGGCTTGCAACGAGTCATCAACTCGCGGTTGCTCATCCTGAAGGATAATAATGGGCGCCTTTACGTGCATGTACTGAATGGGTATATGACGGCTCCGAAGCTCGAAGGACCCTGGGCTGTTGCGGATACTGCGCCCCCAGGGGCTGCCCAGGCGGAGCAGGAAGCGCAAATCGGCCCCATTCCGGCGGACCTGCTCGAAAGCGAGGGCGCCTCTCAAACTAACGCCGCCCCCGCTCTTTCTGCGGCCACGGCGCCTGCTGTTTATGTGGCAACGAGCCCAACGGAACTGGTTCTCTTTGAAGGTGCGCCCAATTTCGTTCCGATTCCCGGCACGCACCTGCTCTATGTGGCGAACACAACGGGCAACGTGTTCAAATTGCTCACCGATCAAAAGAATTACCTTTTGATTTCTGGCCGCTGGTTTCGCGCCCCGTCTTTGGACGGCCCCTGGCAATACGTGCCGGCCAATCAATTGGCGGCGGACTTTGCCAATATCCCCGATGACAGCCCAAAGGAGAACGTGAAGGCCAGCGTGCCGGGGACCCAACAGGCCGCCGAAGCGCTTCTTGCCAACAGCATTCCCGAGAGCAGCAGCGTTGCGCGCACGACCCAAATGCAGGACCCGCACATCGACGGGGCGCCGCGTCTGGGGGCGATAGCCGGGACGCCCTTGCATTATGTGGTGAACAGCGGCACGCCCATTATCGAAGTGGACGACCATTCCTGGTATGCCTGCCAGAGTGGGGTCTGGTTTGCTGCCGCCTCAGTCAATGGGCCGTGGACGGTCGCCAGTTCGGTCCCGGCCGTTATCTACTCTATTCCGCCCAGCTCGCCTCTGCATTACCTGACATATGTCCAAGTGTACGGGTCGAGCCCGGACTTGGTTTACGAGGGCTATACACCAGGATACTTGGGCACAGAAGTCGAGGACGGAGTGGTTGTGTATGGCACGGGCTACTATTATCCGCCGTGGATAGGAGATTATTGGTATGGCTGGCCGGTTACCTGGGGCTTTGGCTGGGGCCCCTGCTGGACGCCGTGGGATGATTGGTGTTTTGGGTTTGGCTTTGGCTGGGGGATTGGGTTTGGCCCCGTCGGTTTCTGGGGGTGTTATCCACTAGGCCCGTGGTGGGGGGGTTACCGACATTTTGGTGATCGGGGCGGTCTGGTTGCCGGCAGACGGGGCGACCGATTCACCACGGCAGGCAATCTGTATGCGCGAAGTGCTTCTCGAGGGGGCTTTGGCGCGCGGCCTGGGCTCGATCCTGCCGCCCGGTTCAGCAGTTATGGACGCGCTTACAACTCACGCACCGGCGCGCCGGCAGCCGGGCAGCGTGCAGGCGCTCCTGGATTCTCTGGCAGCTTCGACAGAAACCGGGCCGGCAACTTTGGCCATGAGGCGTTCGCTGCGCGCGGCCAATACCCCAACGGCAGCGGCCAGGTTGGTAGCTGGCGTGGGACGGCCGCGGTCGCGCCACGATACGCGTCGCGGTCGTCCTTTGGGGGCTTTAGCGGACCGCACAAGGCCGGTTCGTTCGCCGCGCCGCATAGTTATGGAGGCGGTGCGTCTGGGGGTTATTTCCGTGGCGGAGGTTATGCGGGTTACGGGGGTTACTCGCGCGGTTATGGCGGGGGCTATTCGCGTGGCGGTGGCGGTTGGGGTGGGCACGGCGGTGGTGGGGGCGGCGGCGGCCACGGTGGTGGTGGCGGCGGGGGCGGCGGACACGGCGGAGGCGGCAGGTGAGTGGCTGGAGTATGAGATTGCACCGGTCCGGGCGAAGCGTCGTGGACTTCAGGATTAATGGAGAAGGCCGGGCAGAGGGGTCCCTCTGGCTCCTCCCAGGTATTGGGATGTTCGCCATGACAACGCCGCACGCATTCGCAAGCGGCGCTCGTGACGCGGCGCAATTACACGTTGCGCCAGCAGAAAGAGGCAATCATGAAATCGCAAAAAGCAGTAGTGGTCATTGGCGCCATCACGCTCACGTTGGCGGCAGGCTGCAGCAGCTTGCACAAGAGTGTTTCCGGAAGCGCCTGGAGCGAAACGGGGGCACGGGAAGAACTCCAACAGGAGCGCAACTCTGCGCCCGGTGGTGATTGGAACATCATCCAGCCCGAAGAACCGCTCAAATGGTAAAGCTTGGGGCGCAAGCGCTTTCTCTTGTGGAGTGTTCGAGTTGCTGTGACCAGCCGGGTTGCTGTTCGTAACCAGCCAGCAGTAACACATCATTATACAATTGCTCAAAACGCTCGGCAACGCGCGGCGTAAAATGGTTCCGCCAATCGCCGGCTGTTCCCTTGCGATAATGAGAGGCCACATTCTCCTGGCCGGGCTGGCGGCCACCGCTGAGTTGGAAAAAGGAATGGTGTTCGGCAACTTTGTCCAACTGGCCCTGAGGAACCTTCAAACCCCAGCCCTGGTCGAACATGCAACCCAGCATGCGCGGGGCATCAGAAAAGAAATCTTCCAGCTTAAAACAGGGGACTTCCGAATTGAGCCAGGTCCGTTGAATCCGAGCAGCCCGCACCAGCCAGCCCTCCGCCAAATAGAGCAGCGCCCCTTCCGGGCCGAGTCGATTGAGAATGTTGCGGAAGACATCCATGCCATCGACTTTGAGTTCATGCGTGAAGCCAAGACTGAAATAGGCTGATACGAGTGTATCGCGCAGGTCCCGGATGATAACGAAAGCCCTGCTCGTTTCGGGAACTTCCAAGGTGTCGAACTCGGGCTTGCCCATGTAGCAGCAAGAATAGACACGCCCGGACTGGATGGGGCGATCCCATATATGGCGCTCGTGGTACTCCGGTTTGACCACGACTGGGCCAAACAGCTCCTTGAAAATGCCAAGCATCCATTGGGAGGCCGCTTTGTGATGAGTGATGTGGAAGAATGTTGATTTGGGAGGCACTGCGAACTCCGGGGCGGCGACTGCCGTACTCTGCTCTGGTTCGTCAGATTTTTGTGGTTGGACCTCAATGGCGCGCTCGCCTTTGAAGAAGAGTTCTTTCAATTTCATAGCGTGTAATGAGCTTCTCAGCTCTTTTGACCCACCGAATGCGGCCTTCGGCCACCCAGCCTTCCGCAAAGCCAGAAACATGCCAGAGGGTGGCCGCGCAGAAGGAAAAGCTGCCGAAATCAGGCCCTCTCGAACAATCCAACTTAAAAGGGGCGCACCCAACAGGGACGCGCCCAACCGCTTCGTTGGTTTTTGTTTCAATTACCCCAGACGGGGCTCACGTGGACCGGGTTACAGGAAAAATAGGAGAGTAGAATCCAAGTGAAATGAAACAAATCGAATCAACGATGGTCTGGTTTGTTTCAATTTGTTCTAGCAGGATTGCGCGGGGATTGCTGCGTCCAATCCATCGATCAAGTTTCCAGCGCCAGTGGCGTTGTCTTTGTTTCGAGGGGCGCTCATCAGGCCACGAAGCATCCGCCGCACCGCCGCGGGACTTCCCAGGTGATAGCGAGCCGCGGTTTGGGCCACGCCCACCCGTATTGTACAAGCTGTGGCCGGCAAGGCGCGAAAGAGCTCCTCGTCCGTCCAGTCATCCCCAATAGCCAGAATAAAGCCCGGAGCGAGCGCGCCGAGCCATTCATTGGCAGCGATGCCTTTGGTGATACCTGTATTGCGAACCTCCAGGACTTTATCGCCTTCGAGAACCTGGACATCGATGTTTCTGGTGTAGTCAGCGAGATGATCCGGCAATTCCTTGGAGCGCAGCGAGGCCTCCTCGGGATCGGCCCTGCGATAATGCCATGCCAACGAGAACTCCTTCTCCTCGAGCAACGCCCCTGGCAAGCGGTCCACGTAAAACTGATAACTGGGGGGTTGAAGTAGAGCCAGATATCCTGAGCCAGGTCGTAGTGCGCCATTCGTTTGCAACCCTCAGCGGAGGCCGTCCTCCGGGCCAGGAAGATGTTCACTCACATTATCGCAAAGGTATCCCCGGCGAGTGGCAGAAGTATTTCACTCCTGAACTGGCCGGAAGGTTTGAGTCGCTCTTTGGCGAGGTGTTGCTGATGGGGGGTTATGAAAGCGCCCCTGGCTGGTCGAGAAGATGCTTTGAAAATCCATAGGCTCGTTCTCAATTCCAAAGCTACGTTTTGGGCCGCCTGAGAAACTTTTTGGCACCTGTCGAACCAGCATTGGTCTGATTTGTTCCATCCCATTTGGTTGGGCAGTGCGGTTGGGCACAAAAGAGGCCAAAAAAAACGCAAAGATACCGCGGCTGCGGGGGATTGGCACATGGCCAGCTTAGGTTAGTGCGGCGCGAGGCATTGGGCGAACGGGTGAGATGCCAGCATCAAAGAGGACCGGCTGCGCAACAACCGCGCGGCCACTCAGACTGAAAGAGAAAGAAACGGGTGATCGAGGAAACCGATGTTGAAGGGAGTGCGATCAGGAACTGCGGGAGTTCGCCGCGTCATGGGCCAACTGGCGCGAAAACATCTCCTTGAAACCGATTGGAGCGGGCATGATAGACAATGACAGGCAGCAAAAAGGTTTAGCCGACACTTACATCCATTATTTTGAGGCGCAGGCGGCACGCACACCGGAAGCGACGGCGGCTGTTTTTGGGGGCGAAGAGTTGAGCTTTGGGGAACTCCAAAGACGCTCCAATCAGTTGGCGCGTTATCTTCAAATGCTGGGGGTTGTGCCGGAAGTGCTGGTAGCAATCTGCCTTGAACGTTCTCTGGATTTGTTGGTGGCCCTGCTGGCGGTGTGGAAATCGGGAGGGGCCTACCTTCCGCTCGATGCGGCATATCCAAACGAACGCCTGGCCTACCTGCTGGAGGATTCGCAAGCCGGCTTGCTGATTACTCAACCGCAATTCAGCTCCAGGTTCCGCGGCGCCCAGACCCCTTTGCTCCACCTGGACGAAGCGCTTTGCCAGGCGGGCGCCGCATCCTCGGAGAAAGTCCATTGCCCGGCTCAAGCCGGGAACCTGGCTTACGTGATTTACACCTCCGGCTCGACGGGCAAACCCAAGGGGGTCGAGATCACGCATCGTTCGCTGCTCAATCATAACCTGGCGATCTTGCGGGCCTATGAATTGGTGGGTTCCGATCGCGTCTTGCAGTTTGCTTCCTTGAGCTTTGACGTGTCGATCGAGGAGATTTTTCCTTCGTGGCTTTCCGGGGCGGCAGTGGTTCTGCGCGATAATGATTTGGTTTGGTCAATTCCTGCCTTCCTGAATTGCGTTGAGCGGCAAAGAATCTCGGTTTTGAACCTGCCTACTGCGTATTGGCATAAATGGGTTGGAGACCTGCATGAGATGCGATGGCCGGCCTCAGTCAGATTGGTAATCATTGGGGGCGAGAGCGCATCGGTTGAGTCTTATCGGGTATGGCGGAAGGCAGTGGGTCCGGGCGTCGCCCTGATCAATGCCTACGAGCCAACCGAGGCAACCATAACCTCCACCACATACAAAGCGGGTCCGCAGGATGAAGCATTGGCCATCGGCGCGCCTCTGCCGAGCGTGCGCGCGCTCGTGTTGGGCGAAGATGGCAAGCCCGTCGCTGCTGATGGAATAGGACAATTATACCTTGGCGGGCAGGGAGTAGCGCGTGGCTATCGCAACCGTCCGGGACTTACTGCCGAGCGTTTCATTAGCAGTCCGTTGCCGGATGCCCCCCCCCTCCGAGCGCTTCTATAAAACAGGGGACCTGGTCCGGCTGCGTTCAGACGGGAATCTCGATTTTATAGGACGCGTGGACCGCCAGATCAAGATTCGAGGGTTTCGAATTGAGCTGGAAGAAATCGAGAAGGCCTTGCAAAGTTGTGCCGGCTTGAAGGATGCCGTGGTTCAAATGCGCGAGGACCCTCCCGGCCAAAAACGTTTGGTGGCCTATTATCTGCCAGGCAAACAGCCGGAACCAACGGTGAGCGATTTATTGAGCCAGTTGAGGGAGCAATTGCCTGCCTATATGATACCGGCGCAATTTGTTTCCTTGAAAAGCCTGCCCTTGACCCCCGCTGGCAAGGTGGATTATCGCGCTCTGCCCAAACCGGCCAACGTCCGGCCCCGCATGGGCCAAAGGCCGGTCGAGGCTCAAACCGAGACAGAGCAACAAGTTGGCCTGATCTGGCAGGAGGTCCTCCAGATCGAGGGGCTCGGTGTCAGAGACAACTTTTTTGACTTGGGCGGCGACTCGTTACTGGCCATGCAGGTCATTTCGCGGGTGCGGGATGCTTTTGGGATCGAATTGCCCCTGTCCCGTCTTTTCGACGCCCCTACCGTTGAGGGATTGGCCCGTCGATTGGATTCAGCAACCCCAGATGTGCCCAATGGAAAGGAATTGTTCTCGACGGGACTGCCTGACGCCGGGGGGGCGCCCGCTTCCTTTTCCCAGGAGCGGCTCTGGCTATTGCATCAGATGAATCCAAAGACGGATGCTTACAATATGGCTTGGGCGCTTCGGTTAAAGGGCAATTTGGATGTTGCTGCTCTGGAGTGCGCGCTGGGAGAGGTCCTGAGGCGTCATGATGTCTTGCGAACCAGTTTCCGGTATGCCGATGGGTGCTTAATGCAAGCCATCGATGGAGAAGCCCGGTTGGAAATGGCGGCCACCACCCTCGAACACGTGCCGGCCAAACAACGAGAATCCAAATTGCAGCAACTCCTCGCCCTGGAAGTCCGGCGTCCTTTTGATCTAGCCAAGGCCCCTCTGATGCGCGCCAGCCTGTTTAAACTGAGCGCAACCGAAAGCGCGTTGTTGCTGGTAATGCACCATGCCGTCTCCGACGGTTGGTCTCTGGCCATTCTCTTTAAGGATGTCCAGCGCTTTTACGAAGCCTTCGTTTCCGGCTCCTCTCCAACCCAACCGGCCCCGGCCTTGCGATACGCCGATTATGCGCGATGGCAGCGGCTCTATATGAGTGGCCCGCTTCTGGAGCGGGAAGTGAGTTATTGGAAGCAACTCCTTTCAGGAGCCCCTCAGCAAGTGGCTTTTCCACAAGACCCCCTGCCGTCGCCCGAAAAGCCCGCGGCCTTGCGGCAGTCGCTCGTTTTTTCAAGCAAGACCGCGCAGGCAGCGACCCGTTTGGCCCGGAGCCGCCGAGCCACGCCGTTCATGGTGCTGCTGACGGCCCTTGCGATTACTTTGAAAAAATGGACGGGGGCAACCGACCTGGTTATCGGCACTGTAACGGCCGGGCGTTCTCGGCGCGAGTTTGAGGAGTTGGTCGGCTGCTTCATTAATTTTCTGCCACTGCGGCTGGACCTGCGGGGAAAGGAGACCGGCGAACAGGTATTACTCGAGGCCCCCCCGGGTGGTGCTCGATGCCCAATCCCACCAGGACTGCCCTTTCGAGCAGATTGTCATTGCGACACAGCCAACTCGAGGTGCCCGGCGCAATCCACTATATAACGTGGCCCTGCTGTGGCACAACGTCCCCGGCACACTCGAATCCCACAGCAACGCCCTCCAAATCACCCCCAGCCCCATTCATCCTCTGTCGGCCTTGCTGGACCTTCGCTTCGAGGCCGAGCCTCGCAATAGCCAATGGTTGTTGTCCTGCGAGTACGATTCAGGGGTTTTCTCCCAAGGGAGGATAGCCTTTCTGCTGCGTTCCTTTTCAGGGGTGTTGGAAAATCTCATCCGCCGGCCCGCACTCGCCCTGGAGGATTTTGCTCTGGGAGAAACCTCCGTCAGGCGCTGGCTGAGAGCACTGGGACTCTCAGGGCCCAAGAGCCTCAGCAGGCCTTCAGAGGTGGTGGGCGGCCAAGGCGCCACCTGAGACCTTTTTTGAAATCCCATGGCGTCCTGTTTTCGAGTTAAACGCCGGATGGCGAGGCGCTGCTAAGGAAGCACAGGATTCAAACAGGTCTTTACCCCGAAGCCACACCGTTGGGCGCATGGTTTCGAGGGCCTGTACCAGAGACTCCTTGCGTTCGTCTCCTGCAAGGATTTGGAACCGGCTTTCTGATTGAACTTGGACCGTTGGGGCTAGGGCTCTTTCAAGGCTTGACTTTGTTCCTTCCTCATTCTAATAACCTCAACAAAGGAAATGAGCATAAATTCTAAACTCTCCAAAATCCAAGGCCGGGAAGCAGTTCCTGCAATCTCCTTCTGGAAATCGAGCCGGCTCGTCCTGTTTCTGGTGCTGCTCTCGATGGCTAGCGCGCGGGCCGACATCGTCGCGCAATGGACTTTCAACAGCCCCGCCCCGGATGGGGATGCCAAGACCGGCAGCAGAATCCCCTCGACTGGCAATGGCCTGAGCTCTTATGTCGGCGGCGCCGGGCCGGCATCAAGCGGAGAATTCGTTGCCGGCAATACCCGCCTGGACCCGGCGGGGGCGGCAGACAATTCGGCGTGGAACACCTCAAAATATCCGCCCGCCGCCAGCGCCAATAAGTCGGCGGGTGTGGAATTTGACGTGCCGACGACAGATTACGAGAACATTGTTCTGAGTTGGTCACAGCAAAACAGCGGCAGCGCCAGCCGTTACGCCCGCCTGCAATACACCCTGGATGGCAGCGCCTTTAATGATGCGGACGTGATCGCGCTCTACGCCGCGAGCGTCTTTACGAATCAATCGGTTGATTTAAGCGCCATTGCCGGGGCTGCCGATAATCCCCGATTCGGTTTCCGGCTCGTAACGGAATTTGAGAGCACGGCAACTGGCTCAGGAACCAACGCGTATGTTCCCACTTCCGGTTCGAGCTATACAACCAGCGGCACAATTCGCTTCGACATGGTCACCATCTCGGGCGCGCTGCGCGCGGGCGCCAACACGCCGCCGCATCTATCGACCCTCACCAACTTGACTCTGCGGGTTTACCAATCATCCGAGCCACTGCGCGTCCTGGTTTGGGACCTGGAGGATGCGCCGGAAAAGCTCACCCTGGATAAGGCCTCCTCGGACCCGGCAGTGCTCCCCTCCGCTAACATTATTCTCGCCGGCGCTGGCGGGCAGCGGACGGTCACGATTCTCGCGGCGGGCCAGCCAGGCCTCTCGGTCATTACGTTGTCCGTCATCGATTCCGGTGGCAAATCCAACAGCACAACCTTCACGGTCCAAGTCCTGCCGGAGAATACGCCGCCGTTCATTTCGAGCGTTGGGCCCACCAATACGCTGCTGAACACGCCGGCTGGGCCAATCGCCTTTAACGTGGGCGACCTCGAAACTCCCGCCGATAGTTTGGCCGTCTCGGCTCGTTCGGCCAACCCGTTGTTGGTGCCCAACACGCCGGCCAATATCAACTTGGGAGGCAGTGGCAGCGATCGCACGGTGATACTCACGCCGGCGTCTGGACAAAGCGGAGTGGCGCCCATCACCCTGACCGTCAGCGATGGCGCCAACACAACCAGCAGCGCCTTCTCGCTCCTGGTGCGGCCCAGCCCGGCTGTTCTCCTCGAAGAGCCTTTCGATTACCCCAATGGCTCGCTGCTCTCCAATTCGGCCGGGTTATGGGACAACCGCTCCGGCACTTATGGCCAATGCCAGGTCACCAACGGGCAACTCCAGATCACCGGCGCGCAAACCGAGGACGTCATCGCGCGGTTGGCCGGCGCCCCTTACGCCAAAGGCTACGGCACTATCCTTTACGCAAGCTTCAAGGTGAAGTTCCTTGCCTTGCCCAAGCCCGCCCCAGGTTACTTCGCGCATTTTGCCGACGGCAGCATGCTCCGCGGACGGATTTTTGCCTCGACAACCAACTCGTGGCCGGGCGGGTTCCGATTGCTCGTGGCCAATGGACTGGACCACGCCACCAACCAGTTCTTTGCCGTGCTGAGTCCTGATTGGACCTATACCGTCGTGACCCGCTACGCAATTGATACCGCAATCACCACCTTATGGGTCGATCCCAAGGCTGAATCCGACACGGCCGTGAGTGGCGCAGACCCGCAGACGGCAACTCCAATCGCCTCCTTTGGGTTCCGCCAGGACAGCGACCTCGGCGCGACAATCCTCATAGACGACTTGCGGGTTGGCGCCTCATTTGAAGCGGTGACGGCCGCGGCGCCCATCGCCGAGCCGCTGGCGTTGAGTATAGAGCGGGGCGGCGCCGGTGTCATTCTGCGTTGGGCGAACCCGGCGGCAACCCTCGAATGCGCGCCGGCGGCGCTCGGGCCTTATAGCGGTGTTCCCGGCGCAACCAGTCCATTCACGAACATGGCACAGGGGACAGGCTTTTTCCGTTTAGCCCTCCCCGTCTCATTGGCGGCCGAAGACTTCCACGGATCCAATCTGCAAAACGATGACTGAAGGCCACGGCCCCGGCCGTATGACGGGATTCTTTAGGGCTGTGCGGCTCTCATTCACACGCCGCTTGGGCGCGTTGGCGTGAACCTTGTTTCACCTCCGACTGGGCAAGGAGTTGACAGAGGTTTTGGCGCTCATTTCGCGGCCCGCCTGCCTCTCTTTTTGTAATGGCATTTGCCAGTCATCTATGGTGGAATCCAGCTCGTGACCCAACAATCGTCATTCAAGAAAGGAACGATTCCATGAGCAAATTCCAACGAAGCTGGTTGTTGTTGAAAAGTTCGCTGTCGATCATCGCCCGAAACAAGCAGTTGCTGGTCTTCCCAATTGTCATCTTTCTTTGCACCCTCGTCATTATTCTGTTCTTTCTCGCCCCGCCGCTGCTGCGGCCCACAGGCTATTCCTATCTCTCCGCGCAGCATTGGCAGGCCATCAGCCAGTCCCTCTTCACCCATTCAGGGGGCCGGCAGGGAGTGGGCTTCACCGGGGCCGCCCTGGCTTACGGTGTTTTCCTCTATTTCGTGTCCATGTTTGTCGCCACTTTCTTTAATGTCGCCTTCTACCACGAAATCCTCGCCGCCCTGGGCGGCCAACCCGTCTCCATTGCCCGCGGTCTCAGGTTTGCCGCCTCGCGCTGGCAGGCTATCGTGACCTGGACACTTTTTGCCGGCCTGGTTGGCCTTATCATTAAAATGATTGAGCAACGCCTCGACCTGGTGGGTCGCATTATGGCCAAAATCATTGGCCTCGCCTGGAGCGTCGCGGCCGTTTTCGTTATCCCCATTATCGTGCGCGGCGAGCAGGGGGCCAACCCCGTCGCCATGCTGCGCAAATCCGCTGGCTGCTTGAAGAAGACCTGGGGCGAGGCCCTCATCGGTTACGTCGGTTTGGCCTTTGCCAACACCTTAATTCTGCTCGGCTCAATTGTCGTGCTCGGCGGCGCGCTCGCCCTCTCGGTTGCCTTGCACAACTTCTGGTTACTGGCTCTTGTGGGCCTGCTCTGGTTCCTCTCGCTCATCGCCTGGAGCTATTTGGTCGGTGTCGCCAGCCAGGTCTATAAAGGCGCCCTCTACCTCTATGCCGCTGACGCCGTTGTTCCCGAGCCTTACAACCAGGAGATGCTCGACATGGCATGGAAGTTCAAAAAAAGCTGACCCTTCTCCCACGGTCGATCTGGCTTCTCCTTCCTCATAGCCTCTCCGCCGGGCTTTGCACCTCCTCCATCCCGCATCCCTTGGCGCCCCGGGCGGAGTTCGTCATGGTCTTTACCACCGTGAGTCAAGCGGTGCTGGACACTCGCGAGGTTCTGGAACTCTACCGCGTTCGCTGGCAGATCGAATTACGTTTCAAACATCTCAAAAGCCTGTTGGGCTTGGGCTGCCTGCCC
>DASYZB010000041.1 GCA_035946615.1 Verrucomicrobiia bacterium | reverse complement strand
AACGCTCCTTGGGCACGGCAAAGCGCGTGCGGACACGCTGCCAAAGCACGGCATCGCCACCACCAAAAGCATACACAAAGCACGCAATGCAATTGATCTGATCGGAATCTGCCCGTCGGCTTTGTATGCTTTCTGTATGCTTTCTGAGCATCATTTCGGAAAAGTCGGCAAGAGTCAGGAAACGCACAGAAGCGAACAACCCCAAGGCGATTGAAACTGCGCTTTGCGAGGGAAAATCGGCTTCGTTCAGCCGTTTTGAGAGGTGGTGGTAGGTGATGGATTCGAACCATCGAAGGCGTAAGCCAGCAGATTTACAGTCTGCCCCCGTTGGCCACTTGGGTAACCTACCGCCGGATAGCCGAAGCGTTGATGGCGGAAACCGGGCCAGCCACCCCCAAAGAGCCGTCTTGGCCGGACCATCAAACGCTACGCGAGCGGTGAATCTAGCCGAAGCGGCGGCCTTGTCAATGCGCTCCTGGCGCCCTACTGTGAGGCCATGTTCGATGCGCTGAGCGGGAAACTCCAGAATGCCTTCAAGAACCTCCGCGGGCTGGGCAAGCTCTCCGAAAATAATGTCGGGGAGGCCCTGCGCGAGGTGCGTTTGGCTCTGCTCGAAGCGGATGTGAATTTCAAGGTCGCGCGCGATTTCATCGAGCGGGTCCGCGCGAAGTCCCTCGGACAAGAGGTCATCCAGAGCATCCAGCCCGGGCAGCAAATCATCAAGATCATCCACGATGAGATGGTGGAGCTGCTGGGGTCCGCCAATGCCACAATGCAGTTGAGCGGCAATCCCAGTTGCGTGCTGATGGCCGGATTGCACGGCTCGGGCAAGACCACCACGGCGGCCAAGCTGGGGCGCTTGCTGCTCAAGCAGGGGCGCACTCCGCTTCTGGTGGCTGCCGATGTGTACCGCCCGGCGGCGATGGACCAGCTCCAAAAGCTCGGCGAGCAGGCTCAACTGCCCGTCTATGCGCATCACGGGGAAACGGACGTGCTGAAGATCGCCCGGGAAGCCCTCGAAGCCGCCCGGGCAGGCAACCGCAATACGCTCATTTTCGACACGGCAGGCCGGTTGCAGATCGACGAACCGCTGGTGCAGGAATTGGTCCGCCTGCGCGATTTGGTCAAGCCGCAGGAAGTGTTGCTGGTGCTGGACGCGGCCACGGGGCAGGAGGCGGTGAATGTGGCGGCGCATTTTGACAAGGCGCTGAACATCACCGGTTCGATTCTGACCAAGCTGGATGGGGACGCGCGAGGCGGGGCGGCGTTAAGCCTCAAGGCGGTGACGGGCAAGCCGATCAAATTCGCCGGGATAGGCGAGAAGCTGGAGGATTTCGAGCCGTTTCATCCGGAGCGCATGGCTTCACGGATTCTGGGCATGGGCGACGTGGTCAGCCTGGTCGAGAAAGCGGCCGAGGCGGTCGATATGGACAAAGCGATGCGGCTCGAAGAGAAGATGCGCAAGGGGCAGTTTTCGCTCGAGGATTTTCTCGATCAGTTGCGCCAGATGAAAAAGTTGGGTCCGCTGGAATCAATTATCGGGATGCTCCCGGGCGGCGCTGAGATAGCCAAGAACAATGATTTGAGCAAACAGGAAAAGGAGTTCCGTCACATGGAAGCGATGATATGCGGGATGACCCTGCAGGAGCGGCGCAATCCGCACATCCTGAACGCCAAGAGGCGGCAGCGCATCGCCAAGGGCAGCGGCACGACGGTCACCGAACTCAACACGATGCTTAACAAGTTCGCCCAAATGCAGCAGATGATGAAGAAGATGGGCAAATTCCAGAAGATGATGGCCAAGATGGGCGGCGGTGCAGCAGGTTTGATCAAGAGGTAGCCACCCGGTTTTTCCGCGTACAGAGGAGTCTGCAACATGCGTTACGACCGCAAGGTGCTCATGCTTCTCTCTCTCCTTCCGAAGGGGGTATCTGTTTAGCCCGCTCGCGCCGGCGCTTAGTAACGCAGGTTCCACCCCTTTGTCATTACCACGTTTTCTTTGAGGAAACTCGAGGACTTCTAATCGCAGGCGGTTTTCGCTGGCCTGACCCAGAGCCAGCCGCGGGTTCAAACCCGCAGGGGTAACCTGTTTATAGTACCCGCCCCGTTATTAGCGCCGCCAAACCCCGTAGGGGTGACCTCACCCACCATCAATCGAGCGGCCTAAAAGTGTATCTCTCTTCATGCTGGACCTCGTACCTCTTGAGAAACCGGAGGTATTCGTCTCGGAAACCCCTTCGCGCATGATGGCGTTCCTGGTTGCCGATGTAATCGATTATTCCCACAGCTTTCGGCAGGTCACCCCTACGGGGTTTGGTGTCTTCAGGGCGGGGGCGTTACTATAAACAGGCCACCCCCTAACGGGGGTTTTGAGACCAGGCGCCGCAAGTCCACTTAAATGAGCACATGGAAAAATGTGGGTAATGACAAGAGCTTTCAACCTGCTGTACCGCCGACTTCCAGCCGGTAGGGACTCCGAGCAACCGCAAGGTGGAAAGCTCGGTGCGTCCGGGCTGATCGCTCCTGTTGGTAATGCCTCAGTGACTACGGGGGTGCCGGCTGAAGCCGGCGTTCCGGACGCGCGGAACGCCGCCTTTAGGCGGCAGCGCCCGCCGTCACTAACCGATTACTCCTGTTGCGGTTTGAGTGCTTGCCGTATGGCGGGCTTGGGTTATTCTGCGCTTTAGCCATATATTGTGCGGAACTGAGCAGGAATTGTAATCATGCAAAAAATGTCACCTCGAAGATTGTTCCAGCGCGCGGTGGCGCCCGCCATGTTGTTGATCGCCGCCCTGACGCCACTAAACCTGGACGCCCAGGAGACGCCTCCGGGCAATGCCGCGCGGGGCAAGGCCTTTTTTCAAGTCAATTGCGCGGTTTGCCATTCGCCGGTGTTGGGGCCGGACAACACGGTGATCATGAAACAAGGGCCGAGCCTGGTCGGCGTATTGGGGCGGCCCGCAGGGTCGCAGCCAAATTTCAATTACACCAAGGCGATACGGCAATCGGGGTTTACATGGAACCCGGCCACTTTGAACCGTTTTTTGTCCAACCCGATGGTGGTAGTGCCCGGCACGACGATGCCGATACCGGTGGCGGACCCGGCCAATCGCGCCGATGTCATCGCTTATCTTGCAACGCTGAAAATCCCGGAAGGCGTGACGCTAAAATACGAGGTCCTGCCCGAGACAGCCGGGGGAACAGACCCGAACGACTGGCAGCGCCAGGCCCCGGGAGCGCAACATCATTTCACGGAGGCCGAGATGCCCAAGCCCTACGAGACGAAGTCTGCTGGCAATGGCCCCGAGGTGGTGCCGGCCCCGGCGAACGCGACGCTGGCAGTGCCGCCTGGCTTCACCGTGAAGCTATTCGCCAATGGCCTGCACAACCCGCGCCTGCTGCGCACCGCGCCAAATGGGGACATCTTCATCGCCGAGACGGGTCGCAACCGGATTCGAGTCATGCGGACGACGGACGGGGCGGATGCGCCGAAGGAGAACCAGCTTTTCGCGGAGGGCCTGGACCGTCCATTCGGCATCTCGTTTTATCCGCCGGGCGACAACCCGCAGTGGATGTACGTGGCCAACAACAATTCTGTGGTGCGCTTGCCCTATCACAGCGGGGATTTGAAGGCCGGCGGGGCGCCGGAGGTGATTGTGCCCAAGCTGGCGGATGGCACCGGCGGCCACAGCACTCGCGACGTGGTGTTTTCCAAGGACGGCAAGCGCATGTTCATTTCAGTGGGTTCCGGCTCGAATGTGGCTGACCGAATGAAGAAGAAGACGCCCGAGGAAATCCGGGCGTGGGAGGCTGAGCATGGGGTGGGAGCAGCCTGGGGACCGGAAATGAACCGGGCCGACATCCTGGTGACCGACCCGGAGGGACATCAGCCTTTTCATCCGTTCGCCACGGGCGTCCGCAACGGCGTCGGTTTGGCGGTCAACCCGGAAACAGGCGATTTGTGGGTCTCCACCAATGAGCGTGACGCTCTGGGGGACAACCTGGTGCCGGACTACGTGACTCGAGTGAAAGAGGGGGGCTACTACGGCTGGCCCTGGTATTACATTGGCAACCACGAGGACCCCAGGCATGCCGGCGAACGCCCCGACCTGGCGGGCAAGGCAATTGTCCCCGACGTGCTCGAGCAATCACATTCGGCCTCGCTGCAAATGACCTTTTACACCGCGACCGCCGGCGTGGCGGCGTTTCCGGCGGATTTTCGCGGCGACGCCTTTGTGGCGCTTCATGGGTCATGGAACCGCACCATTCGCACCGGTTACAAGGTCATCCGCGTGCTGCTCAACCACGGGGCCCCCACGGGGCAGTATGACGATTTCCTAACGGGGTTTGTAGTCGATAACCACAGTGTGTGGGGCCGGCCAGTGGGGGTCACGGTGGCCCACGACGGCGCCTTATTGATAACCGAAGACGGCAACGGGACGATGTGGCGCATCGCCTACGGGCAGGAGAAGTTTACGCAAACTGATTCCCCGGCAAGCCCCTCGCCAAAGCTTGTCGTCGCAAGATAGAGACTTGAGCAGGCCTCCGTCACGCGGGTTGGTGGCAGACTGCCTATTGGCCGGCTCCCGCAGCCTCCTGGGCCTTCTTCTTGACTTGATCCGACAGATCGGCAACCGCCTTTTTCTGTTGGTCGGTAAGGCCAGGCGTGCTGGCGAGTTTATCGAGATCACCGAGAGCGTCCGTGTAGTACGACCCCTGGATGTCCATTATCGTTTTTCTCACCGTGGCCTGCGTGTCGCCTTGTGCCGCCGCGAACGCTTGAACCAGAGGCGCGCCGTTCACCTCTTGGAATGCCGCACCCGGGGGCGGTTTTTGTTGCTTACAACCCACCACAGCCGTGGCGCAGAGAAGACAAATTGTCAGTATCCACCGATTCATCTGTGAATAAATCAGTATGATGTGTTTGGCCCGACGGTGCCCCCATGCCAGGAGAGCCAATGGATATCGGCGTCACCTCGGGCGCCATAAATTGCCCCGTTGTTGTATTGCCCGTTGATAGCGCCAACGTGCTGGGCCTTAGGCTGCGACATGCAAGCAATCCATTTGTGAATCTCCCCGTGGCCGTCCGCGAAAGTTACTCCACAGGCTCCATTGTGGTACGTGGCAGGGATGTCTGTCACTTGCGTAGGGTTCTGTGGGTTAAAGAAACCGGCATCATTGATGCTGTCAGGATGCTCGTCTATGTAAACCCAAGTCTGGGCAACACCGGGGTACAGGAAGGAATAATCGTTTGTGTATTGCTGGTAAACTCCAGCGGCCCAAGGACCTGCATTGGCGTTGCCGGGACCAACCCCGATGTTTCCTGAAAGGCTGCGCACGCGGGACTTAAATCCTGCCGAGAGTTGCGGTGCAGATAGGTAATTGTCGGCGGGACATTTGAAAACTGAAGGATTCTTTAGGTATTGGCCGAACCTGGCGTACTTGGCGCTGATCAAGAAATTGAGGTTGGTATTATCAGGGCTGGTTGACCAATCAAGCCATCCCTCGACCCAGCCGGGACCGTAAACAGCGGGATAATTGCCGTTCATCGCATCGCCACCGTGGAATGCGGGACAGAGCTTGCTGTTGTTATCCAGGTTGTACATGTGCCAGGCGAGAATAATCTGTTTCAGGTTATTCAGGCACGAGATGCCCTGGGCCTTTTGCCTGGCTTTGGTCAGGGCGGGCAGGAGCATCGCCGCCAGAATGGCGATGATGGCAATTACGACCAACAGCTCGATGAGCGTGAAACCCCGGCGCAATGCGCCAACGGTGGAGGTATCTCTTGAAGCGGCCTGTTTTGAATCATTCATACAGTTCAGTAGAAACCCTGCGCATAAGGTGTGCTTTGTGCTGTTACGGAATATCATCGATTGCCCCCCGTTATGTCAATAGACATTTTTGAAAAAAAATAAAGATTGGCCGGGGGCCTCCATTAAGCCGTCCCTCGGGATTTTTCGCCGTGAGAGCGCCGCCCTCACTCTCCCCCTCCTTCGCAAGCCAGGCAGGCCAAGTCTTACAATGAAAAATCTAGAATGCTCAATGCTCAATAAGCCCGCAATCATTGATCATTGAGTATTGATCATTTTTCATCTGCCATTTTTCGGACTCTGCCGTTTTTTCCTCATTTCCTACCTCCGCGCTCTGCCAGGTTCCCTCTCCCCGTTTGCGGGGAGAGGGTCAGGGAGAGGGGCCCGTTCGCTGGGTGACGCTTAGGACTCTCATGGTCGGGTGCAGCGAATGGGGCCTCCTCTCCCCGCCCCTCTCCTCCAAAGGGAGGAGAGGGAGATCGCGTTTTGCGCCGCAGTCGCCTAAACGCAATGGCAGTGCGGCGCGCCGCTCCTCCCTGAGGATGGAGGGAGAGGGGGTGAGCGCCTGCCGACCACCGACCACCGATAGCGCGCGCTGCCAGGTTCCCTCTCCCCGTCTGCGGGGAGAGGGGGCCCTTTACCTTGCCTCCACGCTGAGGTCCTTGTACTGTGCCGCTGATGAATCCAACCCCCAACCTGCGCCGTCTTCGACGTGACCAAACCAGGGAAGAAAAGCAGCTTTGGCGCGCTTTGCGGGCCGGCCGGTTTGCCGGATTCAAATTTCGCCGCCAACATCCGATTGGCCAGTATGCCCTTGATTTTTACTGTCCTTTGGCCCGGCTCTCGATCGAACTGGATGGCTTTTCACACGGCTTGCCTCAGCAGATGGCTCATGACATCGGGCGAGAGAAGTTTCTTGAGGAGCGAGGCATTGAGGAGCTGCGGTTTTGGAACCGGCAGTGGCGTCAGAACCGGGAAGGAGTGTTGGTGGAGATTTGGCACGCCCTTCAGCGCAGGACGGGCTGCACTCAAATCATGCGCAAACTGGAAAATCAGACCTACCTGCCCCTGCCTGTGGACCAACTCGGAAAGAAGCCGGCCCGAAAACCACCGTGGGAGAACCACTACACTCATGGGCGAGGCATGTAAAAGACCTCCTCTCCCGAGCCCTCTCCTCCAAAGAAGGAGAGGGGGGAGCACGCTTTCAGCGTGCAGCCAGCATGAGACGCCGCTGTCACTCCAGTGTCAGGGCGCTTCCCTGGGCATGACTGTGGGATGCACTGCACACAGAGGGACCCCTCTCCCCTTCCGAAGGGGAGAGGGAGAATCCTCGGGATCTCGCGGTTGTAGCGCAGATTGCAGATTTCTCTGTGAAGGGCGCCTTCGGCGTCATATATGGCGGGCACGCGCGCGCGTGGCCTGGATTGCTGCGGCGCTCGTCATGGCGTTGCGTTGCGCCGCCGGATACGACCTGAACAATGCAGTCGTGGTTCGCCCCCCTAATCTGTCCGCGCAGGAACAGAAGGCGGTGACGATGCTGGTCGAGGAAGTCGAGAAGCGAACCCACATTCGCTGGCCGGTGACCGAGCATTGGCCATCCAACATACCGGTCATCGCCGTCGGTCCACGGTCCGAACTGAGCGCCTTTGCCGGGCCATTCGCACTCGAGTTGGAGCGCAGGAGCCAACCGCCCGCCCCGGAGGGTTACCGCTTGCGCGCAAAGGAAACGCGCGGAAATCCGGCGGCGCTCGTTATTGGCAACGATGCCCGAGGCGTGCTCTTCGGCGTTGGCCGGTTGTTGCGCGAACTGCGCATGGAGCGAGGGAGCGCAACGTTGCCCGCTGGCCTTGACATCCAAACGGCCCCCAAATACAAGCTGCGCGGCCATCAGCTCGGCTACCGGCCCAAGTGCAATTCCTACGATGCCTGGGACCTGCCGGTTTGGGAGCAGTACATCCGCGACCTGGCGGTATTCGGCTGCAACGCCATCGAACTGATTCCGCCTCGCTCGGATGACGCGGCATTCAGCCCGCATTTTCCCCGCCCGCAAATGGAGATGATGATCGGCATGTCCGGCCTGGCGGACTCCTATGGCCTGGATGTGTGGATTTGGTATCCGGCCATGGACAAGGATTATTCCAACCCGCAAACCGTCCAGTCCGCTCTGCGCGAATGGGGTGAGGTGTTCCGCAAGCTGCCGCGAATCGATGCGGTATTTGTGCCTGGCGGTGACCCGGGCCATACCGAGCCGAAATGGCTGATGGCGTTGCTCGAGAAGCAAACTCAAAATCTCCATCGCTACCACCCGCGAGCGCAGATGTGGGTATCGCCCCAGAGCTTCAACCAGGCCTGGCTGGATGAATTCATTGGGATACTCAACCGGGAGCGGCCTGCCTGGTTGAGCGGGATTGTCTATGGCCCGCAGGTGAGAATCAGCCTGCCGCGCCTGCGCCAGCTTGTGCCCGCCCAATACCCCATTCGCCACTACCCCGACATCACCCATTCGCGCCAGTGCCAGTATCCCGTGCCGGATTGGGATACGGCCTACGCGGTCACCGAGGCGCGCGAGTGCATCAACCCGCGGCCCGAGGGCGAGGCGGCCATCTTCCGGAAAATGCAGCCCTACACCATCGGTTTCCTGACCTATTCGGAAGGGTGCAATGACGACGTGAACAAAATGGTTTGGAGCGCGCTGGGCTGGGACCCCGATGCCCCGGTGCGGGCTATCCTGCGACAATATAGCCGCTATTTTATCGGCGAGCGTTATGCAGAGAGTTTCGCGCAGGGCCTTCTGGCCCTCGAACGCGATTGGCATGGCGAATTGCTCACCAATATCAGCGTCGAAGCAACGCTCGCATCGTTTCAAAAGCTCGAAAAGGACGCCACACCAGCGGACCTGAAAAACTGGCGGTTTCAGCAGGGCCTTTTTCGCGCCTATTACGACGCCTATATCCGGCAGCGGTTGCTTTTTGAGACGAGCCTCGAACAACAGGCCATGGAACAGTTGCGCGACGCCCCGGCGCAGGGCGCGATGAAGGCGATGGACGCGGCGGCCAATGTTCTGAGCCGCGCAACAAGCCAGCGCGTCTCGCAAAGCCGCCGTGAGCGCATCCTGGAATTAGGCGAGGCCCTGTTCCAAAGCATCGGGATGCAATTGAGCGTGGAAAGGTACCAGGCCAGCGGCATCGATCGCGGCGCCAGCCTCGATACACTCGAATATCCTTTGAATGATCGGTTTTGGCTCGATGCGCGGTTCGCTCAAATCCGCAAAATCACTTCCGAGAACGAGCGGCTCGATGCCCTCCGTCAAATCGTGGATTGGACCAATCCTGGCCCAGGCGGTTTTTACGATGACCTGGGCCACGTTGGCCGCCAGCCGCACCTTGCGCGCGGTCTGGGCTTTCTCGAAGACCCCGGCTCGATGGAGTCCAGCCGGGTCGATTTTGAGGAGGACCTGGTGGTGGACGAGCCGGAAGAGAAAGCGGGCGGGCCGCGGCGTGTTTCATGGATTGACCACGCCGAGAGCCTTTATGATACTCCGTTGCGGATGCACTACACCGGGCTGGACCCAAAGGCGAACTACAAGATTAGGGTGGTCTATGCAGGGGACAGTCCCTTTCGCAAGATTCGGCTAATGGCCGGCGGGAATATAGAGGTTCACCCTTATATCACGAAACCATTCCCGTTTAAACCGGTCGAGTTTCCCATTCCCCATGCGGCAACCGAGGGCGGTGAATTGGCGCTGAGCTGGTTTGGCGAGCCAAGGCTGGGCGGCAATGGCCGCGCCTGCCAGGTCTCCGAGGTGTGGCTTTTGAAAGACACTGGACCGGGGGCTCCCCCCTGACCAGAATTCCATACGGCCTCATGGCTCAACACCTTCATAGGAATTACGGGGAGGACCGTCTTGCGCGGAAGGGCGTCCCAAATCTCCACCAACACCCCTTCGCGGTTCTGACGCCATTGCCGGCTCCAAAACCGCAGCTCCTCATTTTTCCATCTGCGCATTTAAGTGGACTTGCGGCACCCGATCCCAAAACCCCCGCTCGGGGGTGGCCTGTTTATAGTAACGCCCCTGCCCAGAAGACACCAAACCCCGCAGGGGTGACTTGCCGGAAGCTGTCGCGTCTCTGTCGATTGATGGTGGGCGAGGTCACCCCTACGGGGTTTGGCGGCGCTGGCAGCCGGGCGGGTACTATAAACAGGTTCCCCCTACGGGGTTTGAACCCGCGGCTGGCCCTGGGTCCAAGCCACCGAAAACCACATGCGATTAGAAGTCCTCAAGTTTTCTCGCAGAAAACGCGGGGTCACTCCCTGTAATCTGTCCCAAGGCCCCATTTTTTAAATCACCTCCGAAAAACTCTCCACCCAAATGCAATCAACCTCGCACGAATGGAAAAACCCGGTAAAGGAACAGTTGGCTCGAGGCCAGGCGGTAATTGGGGCCGTCATTAGCGTCAATAACGTCGAAGTCGCGGCGCACGTGGCGGGCCTCGGTTTCGACTTTCTCTGGATCGAAATGGAGCACTCGCCGGTCTCGCTCGAAGGCTTGCGAAACATGGTCCTGGCCACGCGTGGCCTCAAAGCGGCGCCGTTCGCGCGACCGCCGGTAAACGAACTCTGGACCGCTAAACGGGTCCTGGATGCCGGAGTCCTGGGCGTTATTTTCCCATTTACGCGCACGGCGGCGCTGGCGCGCCAGGCTGCAGCGGCCTGCCGTTATCCGCCCGCCGGCTTGCGTGGCTCGGGCGCGAACCTGGCCCAGGCCCGCTGGCCTGCCCCGGAAGGCTATTACGATTTTGCCGATCAAAATATCCTCGTGGTCGCGGTCGTCGAGGATACTTCCGCCGTTGAACACATCGACGAAATCGCGGCCACACCGGGCGTGGACGTGCTGTTCATCGGCACCAGCGACCTTTCCTTTTCTCTGGGACTGCGCGGAGCTCAGGACCATCCCACGCTCGATGCGGCGGTGGCGAAAATAGCGGTTGCCGGCAAGAAACATGGAAAGGCCCTCGGCAGACCGGCATGGAGTTCCGAGCAGGTCCAGAAATACCGCCAACAAGGCTTTCAGTTTTTCATGACAGCCACGGACCTGGAACTTATGAGCGCAGGGGCGAACCAGTTGCTTGGGCCGCTGGGAAAAGCAAAATGCGCAACACCAGTCGCTGGGCTTTAGCACTCATGGAGCGCGCCGGCAAAGCGCAGCGACGACGGCGCTTTTGCCCACATGCGCAGCCAGTTCCAAAGCGGCGTCGCGCTTCGCTTGCCGCCGCGCTCCATAATGTGAGGCCGTCCCTGCGTCGTCACTAGCCTTTTGGAGCTTTATGAGAAACTCGTTATGCCGCGCCCTGGCGCTGGTTTTCATCCTGATGAACCTTCATGCCCAGGCCCAAACCCAGGAGCAAAAACTCGAAGTCTTTTTCAAGGCATACCTGGACGATTATTTCCGCATGCGCCCCATGGAAGCCACGCGGCTGGGCGACCACCGATTCGATTGCCAACTCGATGACCTGAGCGCGCCGGCCCGGGCGGCATGGCGCCGCCGAACCGAGCGGGCCATGGCGGAGTTGCCCAGGCAAATTGATTACGCCAGCCTCTCCCGCCCCGCGCAAATTGATTTCGAGATACTGCAACATTCCCTCAAGACAGACCTGTGGCTGACGGATAACCTGCATCCGTTCAGGGAAGACCCGCGTGTTTACAACGGTTACATCAACGATTGCGTGTACTTGTTGCTGACGCAATCGACAATGCCGCTGGAGACCAATGTAGCCAATTGCATCGCGCGAATGGGGCAAATCCCCAGGATCGTCGCTGCCGCAAGGGAGAACCTGCGCAACCCGCCCCGGGTCCATACCGAAACGGCTATCCGGCAGAACCGGGGTGCGATTAACTTTTATCAGCACGACCTGTTTGAGTTCGCGGGAGCGACACGCCAGCTCGACGCGCTCAAGGCCGCCGCCGTGCCTGTGGTGGACTGTTTAAAACAATACCAGGATTTTCTCGAAAAGGACCTGTTGCCAAGGGCCAATGGCGAGTGGCGGCTGGGACCAAAAAAGTTCGCGCGCAAGCTCGACCTGGAACTGGATGCCGCAGTGAACGCGGACCAGGTGATGGCGGATGCCGAGGCTGAGTTCGCCCGGGTGACTCGCGACATGTATGTCATCGCGCGCCAGCTTTGGAGCCGCTATCACCCGGGACAAGCCCTCCCTCCGGACGACCCGGAAGGCCGGCGCGCAACCGTCGAGGAGGTCCTGGCTGCGGTTGCCAAAGACCATGGCCGGTCCGAAGACCTTACCCGGGAAATGGTGGCGCGGGTCGCCCGGCTCAAAAAATTCATTACCGACAATAACATCCTGCAACTGCCCGAGCCGGACCGCTGCCAGGTTGTCGAGATGCCTGAATTCCGGCGCGGCAATTCAACTGCGTACATGGAGGCGCCCCCGCCGCTGGACCCCAATGCCGCCGGCCAATTGGCCGTCAGCCCGCCACCGAAAGATTGGGACGCCCGGCGCGTCGAGAGTTACCTCAAAGAATACAATGACCACATGCTCGACATCCTGACGATTCATGAGGGCTATCCCGGGCACGCGGTCCAGTTGCAGTATATGAACCGGAACCCGTCGCTGATTCGGCGCTTGCTGCAATCAGGCGTGTACATCGAAGGGTGGGCTGTCTATACCGAACAGATGATGCTGGACCAGGGGTATGGCCAGGGGGATCTCGCGCTGCGGCTCAACCAGCTCAAGTTTTATCTCCGCACAGTCGCCAACACCATCCTCGACCACAAAATGCATTGCTCGAACCTCTCGGATGACGAGGCCCTGCGGTTTCTGACCCATGACTGTTTCCAATCCGAAGGCGAGGCGCGGTTGAAGATTATCCGGGCTAAACAGAGCTCGTGCCAGCTCTCGACCTATTTTGTCGGGCGCATGGCCCATTACCGTCTGCGCCAGCAAATTGAGCGTGAGCTGGGACCCAGGTTCTCTTTAGCCCGCTATCACGAAGCGGTTCTTGAACCGGGTGCGGTGCCGGTGAAATACCTGCCGGAACTGGTTCGAAGCAAGCTAGGCAGGTAAGCTCCAACCATGCGGCGACCGGGCGCATTGAGCATTGAGAATTGAGCATTTTACATTTTTCATTGCGCGCAGCTCTGTAAAGATTCTCGGCGCCTCGTAAAAACTGTCAGAGGCCGCAATAAAAAATAGCAAATGCTCAATGTGCAATGCTCAATGCGCAATGGTAAGGCCTCATTGACGACGGGGCTGCCGGCTGAAGCTGGCGTTTTCCGGACGCGCGGAACCAGTTATCTATCCTCATGCTCCCTGGCTTTCGGCCTGAAGACCGTCCCAGGTCTCCAGATAAAGCTGTTGAGCGGCGGGCGCGACCGCCAGGTTGCGCGGCAATTTGCGGCGCAGGATTAATTCAACTACATCCGCTCGGTCTTTGAGACGACGCAAAGGCGCGCCAAACCAGCTATCCAATTTGAGAGAGACGAGTTCCTCGAGGGTCACCAACTGGAGCTTGTCCGCCACTTTGGTGGGAAATGGAAAGGGGACCTTGTTGCCAGGTCTCAGCACCGCGCCCCCGGGCAGCAGATCGACAATCACATGGTTTCGGCGGTCTTCGACTCCATCCTGACGCACCGGGATGCGGATGAAGGGGCCGCTTACGTTTGCGGTGAGAAATTCGACTGCTTCCAACGCATCCGGCACAACGATGTCCACATCGATGGTGACGCGGGGGTAACCATGCTCCTGGACCGCAATCCCGCCAACAATCAGATGCGGAATCTCAAAATGCGCCAAGGTCTCGACGGCATCGCGGGCAGTTTGAACCACTCCCGCTGTGCCGGTATTCTCACGCAAAAGATAAGCATCCGGATTGGCCATCAACCAATTCTAGCATTTTGCTTATCCCGATTCAACCTACCGCCGGCGCCGCGCGGGTCCGTAGAAGTAACCGCCGCGCACCCGTGCGCCGCGAGCGCGCATAGGCCCGCCCTGGGGCTGGCCGGGCTTGCCCTCCTCGAAGAGGGCGGTGTAGCGGTAATCAAAGTTCTCGAGTTTAACGCGCGGGATTTTCTGGCCGATAAAGCGCTCGATGGCCTGCACGTGGCGGCCATCCTCGGCGACCATCAAGGTGAACGCATCGCCCTTGGCCTCCATCCGCCCAGTGCGCCCGATGCGGTGAATGTAATCTTCCGGATGCTGCGGCACATCGTAATTGATGACGTGGCTTACGTCAGCGATATCGAGTCCTCTGGCGGCGATGTCTGTTGCCACCAGCACTTCGTAGCGGCCATCCCGAAACCCGCGAAGGGCTTGCTCGCGCTCTCGCTGCGTGCGATTGGAATGGAGCACCGCCACCGCGTGGTTGTTTCGCTTGAGCAAATGCGCTGCGCGGTCCGCGCCATACTTGGTCCGGCAAAAGACAATCACCGAATCGTAGTTGACCCGCCGAAGCAATTCCAGGAGCAGGTCCGTCTTCTGCGCCTCGGCTACAGCGTAGATGACATGCTTGACCGTTTCGACCGGGGTGCGGCGCGGTCCGATTTCGACGGTTTGGGGCGATTTCATGGCCCACTGGATGAGCGTCTCGATCTCGGGCGGGATGGTGGCCGAAAAGAGCGAGGTGTGCCGCTCGCGCGGGCATCTTTGCAGGATGCGCCGCACATCCGGGAGGAAACCCATATCGAGCATCCGGTCGGCCTCATCGAGCACCAGGAATTTGATCTGGTCCAGCCGGCAACATCCCTGCTGAATCAAATCCAGCAGGCGCCCGGGGGTGGCGACCAGGACATCCACGCCATTGCGCAAGGCCTCGCGCTGCGCGCCATATCCCACTCCACCAAACATCACCGCCACGTGCAAATCGGTGAACCGCGCAAAATCCCGAAACGCAGTTTCCACCTGAGCGGCCAGCTCACGGGTTGGTTCGAGCACGAGCACCCGGGGTTGGGGCTGGTGCTGGCCGAGTTGAGAAAGGATCGGCAGCGCAAAGGCGGCGGTCTTGCCGGTGCCGGTTTGGGCGCTGCCGATGACATCCCGGCCTGCCATGATCAAGGGGATGGCCCGAAGCTGAATGGGCGTCGGTTCCGTATAGCCCATGGCCTTGACGCCTTCGAGCATCGGATGGGAGAGTCCTAGTTTGCTGAAAGCCATTTCAGAGATGCGAGCCTAAAGGCGCGGGGGATGTTTGGGCCGCCGGCTCTTCAGTTTCAGCTTGGATTGATTCCTTCCGGCTCGGCTCTGAAGTGGAACTGGGCTCGAAATGTTCTGTCTTCAAGCCATTGGACGGCAGAGCTTCCTCTGACTGCGGGGGCGTAAGGCCGCCCTGGTGCTCGAGAGCAGGCTTCTCATCGGCAGGTTGTGGAGCAGATTCAACCGGCATTCCTGATGATGCGGCAGGCGCGGCATCCGCCAACGTCGCCGGCTCGGCAGGCCGGGCCTGAACCGTTTCCGGCGCGGAGGGGCCGGTCTCGCTGGCAGGCGCGGGCTGTCTGGGCGCCGACTTTGGCGGCTTGGGGATTGGTTTTTTGGCCGTTTCCAAAACGCCATTTGCAAATTCGATGACGTGCCCCTGGTGGATAAGCCAATGGAGATCGGAAATGACAGCCGTCTGTTCCGGTGTTGGCTCGCTGCGGGCCGGGGCGGTGGGATTCTCGGCAGGCGCAGGCGGTGGGACTGGTTGAGCCGCCGCAGGCGCAGGGGCGAGCGCCTCGACCAACTGGCGCCGTGTGCATTTGGGCTGCGCGTTAATGAATTCCACAATCCGCTGGACCCCTTCCGAAACCGGCGTGAGGACCAGGTCCAAATAGTGCGGACGGGCTACCGATACGTGGGTGATGGTCTTATTGACCTTAAAGAACTGGAGGCCGTGACCAGCAAACTGCTGGCTCAGCACCGTGGCTATCTGGAGTGGGAATCGGCGTTGATCCTCCCAGGCGCTGCGGGCCAGCCGCGCCAGCCCATCACAGCGCAAGGCGCGCGCGGCGGTGCCCGCCATCGATTGCCTCTCGACTTGCTTAATAATGTTGTCCTTGTGCGTCTCGCGGAAGTGCTTCTCGACGGCTTCCATGCTCCCCAGGCGCGCCGGCTCAGGCAGATTCAAGCAAAGATACTCCGTCTTCCAGCTTTGGTCTTCGACCCATTTCTTGACTACCTCTTCGTCGCGAACAATTTTGACGCGCGCCTTATAGGCCTCGAAGGGCATGCGGGAAAAGCGTTCGGCGTGCAGCTTGCGCAATTGGTTCTGATAATCGTGGTGGTTAGGCGGGCCCAGGATGGTTCCGCTCATGCCGCATTGGGCGACAAAGGTGTACTTACCTTTTGGCGGTTCGGTCGCTGTGCGCTCGGGCAGGTAAAACGTCGTGAAATGCTTCTTTAACACGTGGGCGATGGCTTCCTCTTCCGAAAGCCAAAGCGTCTCGTCCAGTGCGCACAGGAATAAGGGCTGGAGCGGCTGGCCCTGGGCGTTCTTTCTTATTTCGAACACGACCGTGTGCCGTTCCGGCTTCTGTAAAATCATCTGGGCGATATCGAACAACGGATACGCCCGGCCTGCCATTTTGATTTGCCTCGCCAGCGATTCAACCCCTTTTTCCTCCGGCACGATATTCACAGCGATCTCCGGTAGAGGCGGTGGCGGTTCACGGCGGGGACGCCGGTCCCCTGGACGCGCATCGAACCCCGCATCGCGTCCGGCCTGGGGTCTTGGTCCGCCACCAGGTCTGCCCTGGCGGCCCTCGGAGTCCGTCCTTCGCCGGCGATCACCTCCGGGTGGGCGCGCGCCAGCGTGCTGGCCGGCAGGCCGGCCCTGCCGCCGCGGCCCGCGCGGGCCTTTCTCATCTCGCCGCTGTGCTTCGCCCTCATATTTGGCGTATTTAATCGCAGAGGGCGCCTCCTGTGCCCAGGCAGGCAGAAAAAGCTTCTCGAGGTCAAATTCGTTATCTGGTACTATGCTCATTTACTTCACTTCAGGCGCTAAGAAAGGTGCGCCTTTCAAATGCCGCTTGTGCAGCATGGAGTGCCCTCGGCCAGATTGCAAGCGTGGTAATCGAGACTATAGTAACGCCTCAGTGACTACGGGGCTGCCGGCTGAAGCCGGCGTTCCGGACGCGCGGAACGCCGCCTTTAGGCGGCAGCGCCCGCCGTCACTAACCGATTACAGACTATAGGGGCTCAAAGGGCTCACCCTAGGCGGTGCAACCCTGGTGTAGTAAAGCAATATTCTAAGCGCATTCTGGGAATGGGTCGGGTCTCCGGACGTCCTGGTCCTCGAAACCCCTGAAAAATGGAGGACGAGGAGGAGGACGGCGGCAATTCTATTATTAAAACCTGCTCTTGGCTGCTCTGCGGTAATCCCAACCCATTCCGGCTCAAGAGACTATAATCCCGGAAATCCCGATAGTTTCCAAGGGCGTCATTTCCTCGAGGTTGATTGCATCTCTGCCCGCGTGTTGTAACCAAACGAGCCGCCAAGCGTCTCTTATGTTGTAACGAAATGGCCGCTGTCCCAAACCGAATCGGCAGTGGGTCGAAAACAGAAAAACTAAAAGAACATGAAAATGCAGAAAACCAGTTTAATTGCAGCGCTGGCAATGGGCGCGCTATTGACCTGCGCAACTGTTGCGCAGGCCCAGGATACCAATGCTGCCCCCAGACGGGGCGGAAGAATGACCCTCCAGCAGCGCGTGGACCGTATCTCCACCCAACTTGACCTCTCGTCAGACCAGAAAACCAAAGTCACGGCAGCTCTTGAAGCCGAGGGCAAGCAAATGCGCGAACTGCGCAACGACAGCAGCCTCTCGCGCAATGACCGGCGTGAAAAAGTCCGTGCTTTGCGTGAAGACACCAATAAGAAGTTCAAAGACATTCTCAGCTCCGATCAGTATGAGAAATGGCAGAAGATCCGCAGCCAGATGGCGCGCCCCCGGCGCAATGCTGCCGGCGGCCAGGGCAACGGCCAGTAGCGTCCGAAATCCCTCGCATCCTTAAAAGGATTGCTGGTTGTGGCGGCGCTCGACAGAGCGCCGCTCTTTTTTACCTATGCCGCTTTGCGGTGGGCGACCGTGGCAGCGGTCTTCTTTCGGGGTTGCTTCTGGGTTTTGCCAAGACTCTCCTGCAACAGTGCAACCAGATCGATAACCTTACCCGGAGGATGCTTCTGCTCGGGCGGAGCCGACGGCATCTTGCGCCCGCCTGCCTTGACCTTCTGCTCGATGATCTTCATTAACGACTCGCGGTACTCATCGTGATATTTTTCTGCTTCCCACTTGCCGGTCATGGTCTCCACCAGGGAGAGCGCCATTTTCAACTCCTTTTCCCCGATGTCCGTTTTGGCCGGACGCAACTCGGCCGGGTCGCGCAACTCGCCGGCAAAGTGCATCGTTTCCAGCAGCAGGACACCCTCCAGCGGCCTTAACAAGGCCAAGTGCTCCCGCGGGGGGCGGATGACCACTTTGGCCACGCCGGCCAGCCCGCTTTTCTCCAGCGCCGTGCGCAGGAGCACATAGGCCTTCACCCCGCTCTTCTCTGGCGCCAAAAAATAAGGGGCTTCATAAAAGCGCGGTTCAATCTCCTCCGCTTTGACAAACTCCCGGATATCCACCGTCTGGTTGGATTTAAGCTGCACGCGCTGGAAATCCTCGTTGGTCAAAACCACGTACTGGTCCTTCTCATATTCGAATCCCTTCACGATATGTTCTTTGGGGACTTCCTTGCCATCGGCCTCAGCTACCTTTTTGTACCGAATGCGGCTGTGGTCCGAATCCCGGAGGAGGTCGAGATCGACTGTGGCCTGGCGGCTCAGAGCGGAGTACAGGCCGACCGGGATGTTCACGAGGCCGAAACTGATCGCTCCTTTCCACAGCGGTCGCATGAATCAATGTACGCCGCGCTGGACGCAGTCCGAATGGGGTACTCCCCTCCGAAACTTGGTTTGCTCAGAGCAGCCTGGCGTGTGAGACTCCGCCGAGGCCGGCAAATGCTTTGACTGATTAGAGACAAATGACCTCGACAATTCTGTGCATTGGACCTACACCCGCTGCCCAGCGGGTGATGCTCTTTCCTCAGTTTGTGACCGATGCAGTCAATCGCGCAGCAACCACTCTGGACGGAGCTGCAGGCAAATCGATTAACGTGGCCAAAGTGCTCAAAGCGCTCGGCCAAGAGCCTCTAGCGGCTGGGTTCTTGGGAGGCGACCGGGGCGCCTGGGTGCGCGAGGCACTTCTGAAGCTTGGAGTGGAAATTGATTTCGTGACGGTTCCCGAGCGCACCCGCCAGTGCATTACTATTATCGACCAGTCTTGCGGGAAGGTGACTGAGTTGGTCGAGGAAAGTCGCGCTGTTTCCAGCAGCTATTATGAGGCGCTCTATGGCCGCATCGCCGCGCGCAGTAAAGACTGCGCCGCTCTTGTGATGTCCGGGACCCTCACTCCTGGTGGGCCGGTTGATTTCTACGCGCGTTGCACTCGGCTGGCGCATCAAACAGGGGCGCTCTCGATAGTCGATGCCAAAGGGGCTCCTCTGCTGGAATCGTTGAAGGCGCAACCCGGGCTGGTGAAGCCCAATCGGGCGGAGTTGGTTGCCACCTTCGGGCAGCCGCTCGAGAATGAGGAGGCCCTCATCGCGGCCATGCGCCGAATCCTTCAGCTTGGCGCCCGGCGAGTAGTCGTCACCGCCGGCAAAGAACCTGCCCTGGCGTTGGATGGACATGAGGTGTGGCGAATCCATTCTCCCACTGTTGCCGCCGTGAACCCGATTGGTTCCGGCGACGCCTTCACGGCAGGATTGGCCTGGCGCCTGGTACAGGGCCAACAGCTTAGCCAGGCGTGCAGTTGGGCGGCCGCTCTCGGCGCAGCCAATGCCTTGTCGGCCATGCCGGGAGACATCGAGCCCGCTGCAGTGGATCGCCTGGCGGCCGAGGTCAAAGTGGAGCGCATTTGATTGGGTTAGAGCATATCCAGCGGGGCGGGCCCTGAGGGCGGCGGAAAGAGGCGCTCCAGTTCGGAAAGCTGCTCTGAGTTGAGTGGATGCTGCAGAGCGCCGAGATTTTCCTTCAAGCGTTCGCGGCGGCTTGTCTTGGGAATGACGAGCACATCCTCTTTAGCCAACAGGGCGGGCTTGCTGATGCGTGGGCAGCAATTCTCGCTCAGCCGGCCTGTTTTCGCCAAAGAAAGGGGCCGGCCGGGCCGGCTCTCGACAATTGCCACGGCTTTGCTAGGTTTTGCCGATGAGTTTTACCGGCGTATTCGATTCGCTTTGCCTTCCGAGGCTCGTGCAGCGGTCGCTGGGCGCCTCGCCCCAAGCTGTTCGGCAAAGCATGGGATGCGCCGTGTTGTCCCTGAACGATTTTGCCCACCTCATCTCACCCGCTGCGGGCGAGTTTCTCGAACCGCTTGGCAGGGCGGCACAGCAACTGACGCGGCAGCGCTTTGGGAAGGTCATCCGGCTTTTTGCGCCGCTCTATCTGTCGAATGAATGCATCAACAACTGCCGGTATTGCGGGTTCTCGCGCGACAACCCGATCCTGCGCGTCACGCTGCAGGTTACCGAGGTGCAGCGGGAGGCCAGGGCGCTGGCCGCGCAAGGCTTCCGCAATATCCTGCTGGTCTCAGGCGAGCATCCGAAATTCGTTTCGAACACTTACCTGGCGGAGTGCGTGCGGGCGGTGCATGAGCTGGCCCCCAGTGTCTCGCTCGAAATCGGGCCGATGGAAACAGCGGATTACGCGCCCCTGGTTCAGGCCGGCGCAGACGGCTTGGTCGTGTACCAGGAAACTTACGACCGCGCGATTTACGAACAAATGCACACCTCGGGGCCAAAACGGAACTTTACTTCCCGCCTTCAAACACCTGAACGCGCCTATGCCGCCGGGTTCCGGCGATTGGGAGTCGGCGCGTTATACGGGCTGGCCGATTGGCGTTTCGAGGCCCTGAGCGTGGCGGCGCATGCTCAGTATCTGCTCCGGGAATGTTGGAAGGCGTCGCTAACGATTTCACTGCCCCGGCTGCGGCCTTGTGCCGGCGAGTTCCAACCGCTTACCCAAATGACGGATCGCGACATGGTCCAATTGGTCTGCGCCTTTCGTCTGATGTTCCCCGATGTGGGGCTTGTCCTTTCGACGCGTGAATCGCCCAAGCTTCGGGACGGGCTCATTCCGTTGGGAATTACTTTGATGAGCGCCGGAAGCCATACCGAACCGGGCGGCTATACTGGGGCAGGCAAGGAAACGCTCCACCACACCGAACGCGGGCGGATTGTCGAGTTAGGCGCCAGCGAATGGGCCCCTAACGGAGAGATGCGGGCCACCGGGCAATTCCAGATTGCTGACGAGCGCCCGCCGCATGAGGTCGCTGAACGCATCCGGCGTTTGGGTTATGAGCCGGTCTGGAAGGATTGGGATACGGCCCTGACAGCCTGAGGCGGCCAGGCCGCGCGCCGACAGGCACCGTGCATGAATTCTGCCATTATCACAGCTAACGGACAGCCCACAGAAGCGACATTGCCCTGCTCGCTCGAAGAGTTTTTAATCGCGCGCCAACTGCCGCCGCGCAGTGTGGTCGTTGAGCATAACGGACAGGCGGTTGCCCCTTCGGAATTCGCGCGGCGCCAAGTGCGCCCCGGGGATCGCCTGGAAATTGTGCGGATTGTGGCGGGGGGCTGAGAACCAAAACGGGGCGATGTCAGTGGGCCGTTTTTAAAACAGGTGCGAAGGCGCAATCAGCAGATTGTCCATACATCCAATGAAATTGAAGCTGGAACGGCTTTTTCGCCTGGCCTTGGTCCTGGCAGGGATTGCTTGGGCCTGGAGTCTATGGGCAGCGGCGGTAACCGTCACCAATAAACCACCTGCCTCCACCAACGAACTTTCGGCCCTGGTCCGCAACGTCGAGCAGTGGCAAGCGCACCCTCTGACCTTCAGACTCGATGAAATTGCGCTCTTTCGCGAGGTGACGTTTCTGGGCGAGCCCCTTTGGAAGTACATCGCCTCGGTGATCTACATCCTCCTGGCGTTCCTCATTTCGAAGCTCATTCATTTTATCACCAACTTCTGGTTAAAGCGGGTTGCCACACACAGCGAGGTGAAGGGGTTGTTGGTCAAGCTGCTGCACGGGCCAATCCAGCTTGTTGTGTTCGTGGCGCTGCTGGATATCGGGCTCAACCTGTTCGATTGGTCTGTGCTGGCGAAATTGTATCTCTCGAAGGCCTTTATCGTGGTGGTCGCGGCGTCCTTGACGTACCTGGCCATCAAGGTGCTCGGGCTGTTGCTGGGCATCTGGCGCCGACGCCACGGACAGGAGGGAGACCGCAAGTTCAATGACGAACTGTTTTCGGTCATCCATATCAGCCTGAACACCTTTGTGATCGTGGTGGCCATTCTGGTCACCGCGCAAAACATGGACGTTAATATCACGGCGGCAATTGCTTCTCTGTCGATTGGCGGGCTGGCCGTCGGTCTGGCGGCGCAGGACACCCTGGGCAACTTGTTTGGCGCTGTGGCGGTTTTCGTGGATAAGCCCTTTCGTGTGGGCGATCAGATCAAGCTCGATGGGGCCGAAGGAACCGTCGAGGCCGTGGGTCTGCGCAGCACCCGAGTGCGCAGCCCGGATGGCCATTTGGTGGCGGTGCCCAATAAGACAATGGGCAACAGCATTATCACCAACCTATCCCGCCGCCCCAGCATTAAAACGGTGACGAACCTATCGCTGGCGCACGAGTTGCCGGCCGAAAAGATTAAACGCGCGCTGGCGTTGCTGGAAACCATCTATCGGGGCCAGCCGATGACACAGGATGTGTGGATCAGCTTCAACCAGTTTAGCGGCGCGGCAAGTAATATCCTGATCACCCACTGGTGGAAAGGGACCGATTACCAGAAATACCTGGCCGGGATACAGGAGATTAACCTGGCTATTAAAGAACGGTTCGCCGCCGAGGGAATAGCGTTTGCGTAGGATGAAGAAGGCAGCCGCTTTATTTTTTCATCGGTGTGGGTGTGGGCGGGGCGGGTGCTGCGGCAGAGTTGGTTAGCACGTCCTGCAGGCGATATTTCGCAGCAATGGGTGCGAAATCAGGGTGCGCGCGACTATACTCAGCCAACCTCCTCACGAAATCCTGCATTTGCCCCGCGCCGCGGTTATACTCGGCCACCATAGCCTCAGTTTGCTGGCGCGCCGCCTGGACATCGTTTTTGGACCACTTCCATTGGCGCGCCAGGAAGATAGTGAGTGTGCCGCTCACGACAATTAACAGGATTAAAATGGAGCCTAACATCTGTCTTAGTGCCTGGCACTCGGCGCGCAATTCCGCCACCTCGGGCGGCGGGGTAGGTGAATTGGGGAGGTCGTCCATAAAAACTATTTGGAAGCGGGTTTGTTGTTTGATGTGGAGCCAGTGTTTGGCGGGATTAAGCCGGCCCCCTCGAGGATGGGGTCAATGGCCGGGTTTCTTTTGCTGTACTCGAGGGTCTCACTGGCGAGCGACTGGATAAACGCCCGCCTGCTCTGAACGGCCACGACCTCTCGTTGCAGGTCCCGGAATTCCCGCGCGTAGGCGATGTACCGCCAACACAAGAACAATGAGGCCAGGGCGCTGAGGAACAAAATGAATAGCAGGACCGTCGTTAATGGACTGTTTCTCATAGAATTCGGGCAACTGTAATGAACCGGCGCCGGGCCTGTCCAATCCCTTTTTCGCGCATACGAGAGCCCGTTATTTATCCCCGCCGACGTTGGCGAGTTCTTCGTTATTTGCCATGTTGACGATCTTGAATTGCTCGGCGTGCAGCGCGGGGTCCTTGCGGAAATTGAGCTTTCCGAAATAGCGCTTCTCCATTTCGATCAGGTGTTTCTCATCCTCGGTGCGGAGGCGTTCAAGAATCGACGGATGCACGATGATCAGCAACTGGAAATCCGATTCCTCGCGCGGACGTTTCTTGAGGATTTCACCGAGCTTGCGCTGGATTTCCACGCTCATAGTGAGGGCGCTCTTGACCTTGCCGCGGCCCTTGCAGTACGGGCAATCGTCATAGACAGCGGCGTTGACGCTTTCGGAATGGCGCTGGCGGGTCATCTCCATGAGGCCAAGCTGGGAAATGGGCAGGACGTGCGTCTTGGCCTTATCCCGGCGCAGGCCTTCTTTCATGCGGAAATAGACCTGCTGCTGGTCGCGGCGGGATTTCATATCGATGAAATCCAGCACGATCAGGCCGCCCATGTTGCGCAGGCGCAGTTGGCGGGAGATTTCATCGGCTGCTTCCAGGTTAACCTTCAGGATTGAGGATTCCTGGTCCTTGCCGCCTTTATGCCGGCCCGTGTTGACATCGATGGCCACCAGCGCTTCGGTCTCATCCACGACGATATACCCGCCGCTCTTGAGATGGACCTGGCGGGAGAAGGCATTTTCCAACTGGCGTGTGATATTGAAGCGATCGAAGATGGGCTGGGGGTCAGTGTAGAGTTTGACCTTGTCGGCTGAGCGGGTGGAGATGCGTGAGATCATCTCGCGCATGCGTTCATAGGCCCTGGGGCTATCGACCACGATTCGATCGACATCCTCGGTGAGGAAATCGCGCACCGTGCGTTCGATGAGGTCGGGTTCCTGGAAGATGCAGGTGGCGGGGGGCTGCGCCTTTTTACGTTCCTGGATTTGTTCCCACTCTTCGAGCAGCAGGGCCAGGTCGCGCACGAAATAGCGGGTCTGCTGGCCTTCACCCACGGTGCGCATAATGACGCCCATGCCCTCCGGAATAGTCAATTCCCGAAGAATCTTCTTGAGACGTTGGCGTTCCTGCTGGTTCTCGATTTTACGCGAGATGCCGCTCTGGTCGGAGTTGGGCAGCAGGACCAGGTAGCGGCCAGGCAGGACGATATTGGTTGTGACACGGGGCCCTTTGGTCCCGATCGGGCCTTTAGTTACCTGAACAATGATCTCGCTGCCGGGGGGATAGACGCGGGGGATGTCTTTCTGGGTGATTTTGGGTTTGTCGCGCCGTCTGCCCTCGCGCTCGACGATTTCGACGCCGCTATCGAAGCTGCTGGGGACGATGTCCCAGTAATGCAGGAATGCATTCTTCTCGAAACCGATATCGACAAAGGCGGCTTTGAGGCCGTCCTCGAGGTTGCGAACCTTGCCTTTGAAGATGCTGCCGACCAGGCGCTCTTCGGAGGTGCGCTCGATGTTGAATTCTTCGAGCCGGCCATCTTCGGAAACGGCGACGCGTGTTTCGAGGTTTTCGGCGTTGATGATGACCTCTTTGTGGGACTGTTTGGCGGGTTTGATCAGGCGCTGGACGCGTTTGACCAGTGTGGTCGCCGCCGCCTTGATGCTGTCCACAAGGCCGCGGTTCTGTTCCGGGACACGGACGGGTTCGAATTCTTTTTCCTCCTGGACCTCGGCTGGGGTTTGGAGGTTGGGTTCGCGGAAATTGCGTTTGCTGGGGACCGGCAGGGTAGAGGCATCGAGGGGCGCGCCTTCGGGAGGCAGGCCGGCGGCGATGTTTTCGGCGCGCTCGATTTCGCCTGCGTGGCGGCGTTCATAGACCTTTTCCTGGGCAGCCTGTTGTCCGACGGCATCGGCGCGGGCCTGGAGCGCGTCGCGGTCAGTGCGCTGTTGGATATGGCCCAGGCCGCCTGTGGGGCGGAAGCGCATGGCGCCCCGGCGGCGTCTGGAGAAATTACGTTCACTCATATTAATAAGCCTTTCGATAGATATAGACGTTTTGTAACAAGCCCATGGCGATTAACGAGCCGAGCACCGACGATCCGCCGTAAGAGAGCAGCGGCAGTGGCACACCCGTCACGGGCATAATCCGAATGTTCATGCCGATATTGATAAAGACATGGCTGAACAGGAGTGTGACAACTCCGACAGCCAGCAATCTGCCCAGGCGATCGCGCGCCTGGCTGGCGATGCGTATCCCGGTGAACAGGACCGCTCCATACAGCATGAGCACGGTCACGCTGCCGACAAACCCCTTTTCCTCGGCAATGACGGAGAAAATGAAGTCGTTATGCGCCACAGCCCGAGGCAGGTAGCCCAGGGCATTTTGCGTGCCCTGCCGCCAGCCTTTGCCCATCAGCCCACCTGAGCCGACGGAAATCAACGCCTGCCGCACATTATGCGAATCATCGAACTGCTGTTTGCGCAGGCGTTCTCTCTCCGCCTTTGGCGCGCCGGGCGGAGCATATTCTTGGTCGAAGTACACCAGCAGCCGGCGGCGCTGGTAATCTTGCATTTTGAAAATCTGCCAATTGGGGGGCGCGAAGAGCACGCCCACCAGGAACAAAGCGCCCAAAACCCCTACGCCGCCGACCAACTGGAGCAGGAATCGCTTGGGGACGCCGGCCACATACAACATCATGAGGCCGGTGGGCAGCAACACCAATGCCGAGCCAAGGTCCGGCTCGCGCAGGATCAGCAAAAACGGCAACAGCAGCAGCCCCAGCGCTTTAAGGAAATTGGGAGCGTGCCGCAATTCATCCTGCGGGCAGCTTAAAAAATGGGCCAGGGCCAAAATAAAGGTGAGTTTGGCGAATTCGGAGGGTTGAAATTGGAAATAACCGAGATCGATCCAACGCATGGCGCCCCAGCCGTGAGTGGTGCCGATGTGGGGGATCAAGACGGCAATGAGTGGCAGGATGGAAAGCCAATAGAGGGCCAGAGACCAACGGGCGACGCGGCGGTAATCGACCAGGCACACAGCGATGGCGGCGGCGATGCCGAGGGTGTACCAGACGATCTGTCGGAACCAGCTTTGGCTGTACCAGGGCAAGCTGGGGACATTGTTGACCATTGTGGCGCTGTAGATGAAGGCGCACCCAATGAGCATGAGGGCGCCCAAAGCCGCCAGTTGCAGGCGGTCCAAAGTTCGTTGGTGTTCGTTGAGGCTGGCGTCAAACATGGCTCATTGAGTTAAACGGGCGTTAGCCATTGTATCGTTTTTGCGTGGGCTGTTTCGCTGGGAATCGAGAATGGCGCGGTATATCTTGCCAGCCACGAACGAACAGGATGGTCCAGAGATGCCGTCCTCGACCATAACAACCACCGCCCAGCGCGGCTTCTCATAGGGTGCAAACGAGGCGAACCAGGTAGTCTGGCCGGTTTTGACATTGTTCTCATTTTGAATCTGGGCGGTGCCGGTCTTGCCGCAAATCCTCAGGCCGGGGCATTCGCGTGCCGCGCCGACCCCGGTGCCGTCCGGGGCTTCGGTATCGGCGAGCATGGCCTGATGGACAATGCTCAAAATCCGCTGGCTGACCCCCAATTGGTCCCGAACCCGGCCTGGAGGAAAGCGCTCCGGGTCTTGGTCCGCCGAGGCCTGTTCCGGCTCGACTTGCGCGACCAAGCGGGGCCAGAGGACTTTGCCGCCGTTGGCGATTGCGGACGTGAGGACGGCGACCTGCAAGGGAGTAACCATGACAGGGTCCTGGCCGATACTCAGGTTGGCGGTGTTGCCCTCGCTCCAGCCGGAGCTGAGCCGGCTCAGGCTGGGGAGAAAGCCGGACGACTCCTGGCGCGTAAAGAGCCCGATCTTTTCACCCAAATGAAAGCGTTGGGCCATGCGGACGATCCGCTCGGGGCCGATGCGCAGGCCGTTGGTGATAAAATAAGAGTTGCTCGATTTGTAGAGTGCGCGGGTAAAGTTGTACTCCCCAGGCGGGGCAAGGTCCCTGATTTTGTGGTGGGCAGGGCCTACCCAAATGGCGCCACGGCTGGGCATTTCCGGGTTGGGCGCGACGACGAAGGTCTCGTTGGGGTCCAGGCCGGCGTCCAGGGCTGCCAGGCCGACCACAAGCTTAAACACCGAACCTGGGAAATAACTTCCTTGGGTGGCGCGATTGAAGATGGGGCGGAGAACCTCGTTTTCGCGGCGTTCGAGTTCGGCAGGGGGCAAGTGAGGGAGGAGGGCGTCGTTTGGGTTGAAGGCAGGGGAGGAGGCGAGCGCGAGGATGTCGCCGGTCCAAACGTCCATAACCACGACGGCGCCGCGGACAGGTCCGGTGTAAGTGACCGGGGTGCTTTGGAGGGCGCGTTCGGCAGCCTGCTGTATGGCTAGGTCCAGGGTCAGGACGACGTCGCTTCCAGGCTCGGCTGGGCTCCAAACGTTTTCGGTCGTGCGGTAGCCCATATTGTTTACCTCGACGGATTTGGCGCCGGCCATGCCGCGAAGGGCTTTGTCGAAGGCGTATTCGATGCCAAAGGCGCCGCGGAAATCGGGAAGGCGAAACGAGAAAAAGGCCTCCTCGCCTTCGGCGGAGCTATCATCGCGCCTGAGGGAGCCGAGCAAGTGAGCGGCGAGAGTTTGGTGAGGATAAACGCGGGTGGATTGGACTTCGAGATCGACGCCCAAGGGACTGGTGGATTGCTCCTCGAAGCGGGCGATGTTGGTTGCATCCAGGTCGCGCAATACAGGATAGGGAAGCGCGAGGCGGGTTTCGTAGTGGCGTTCGAAATCGGTGGGATCAACGGTTAAAGGGCGGTCGAGCCGGCGGCTGACCTGGAGGACGACATTGCTGACGACCTCATAGCGGGCCTTTTCGCGGAGGAGCGCCTTTTGGGCGGTAGTTAATGCGAGTTGCTTGCGTTCCTGTTTGTTGAGTTTGCGCCCCAGCTTGGCCTCCATTTGAGCGCTCTGCTGTTTGAGTTCCGCCCGGACTTCCCAGACCTCGTTGGAGTAAGCATTCTTGAATGGGCGGTCCAATTCTTCCAGGTATAAACTGATATTGTAGGCCGGGCGATTTTCCGCCAGGACGTTGCCGTTGCGGTCCAGAATCCTGCCGCGCACTGCCGGGATGCGCACGGTGCGGAAGGACTGGGTTTCAAGAGATTCCTGGTAATCGCGTGCGGAGACGATCTGGACCCACCAGAGGCCCGCCAAGAGGACGGCCAAGCCGGTGAGAATGACGAGCGTGAGGGTGCGCAGGTGCGGGTCGCCTTTTTTAAGCTGATCGAAGATGAGCATCAGGAACGTCCTCGGCGAATTTCGCGGTCAGGGCGGAAGCTGGTTTCGGCAGTTCGAGCGTGGATGAGTGCGCCATGGAGCCAGTCGAACAGGGCAAAGACAAGAGGAGCGACCAAGCCCCCGCCGAGGGTCATGACGGTGAGTTGCCAAAGGGTGCCCCAGCCGAGCATCGGCCCATGGCCGGTGGTGAGCAGGAGGATGAGGGTCAGGACCGGGGCAGCGGCGCTGGCAAACAGGCCCAAGACGAGGTGGGTGAGCGTTTGATCGCGCAGGACGAACTCGCGCAGGAGATAAATAAGGGAACCCACAGCGAGCAAGGGGAGGACCGAGACACCCAAAGGATTTGCCGAAAGGGAGTCGAACAGAAGGCCGCCCACAAAGGAGAGCAGGCAAATGGAAATCCAACCAGTGCTCAAGCCGGCATAGACCAGCAAGGGGGGCAACAAATCGATTTGCGCGCCCAACAGATGCCGCACGACGCCAAAGGCGGCTTCCCAAAAAACGGCCAGGAACGCCGCAATGAGGAGGAGGGATGTTTTGAGCCAATTCATGGTTCGAGCATGACCCAAACCTCTTCGAGAGCGGAGAGATTGCCCGCGAGCTTGACGCGCGCGACGGTGTAGAGGCCGTAATCTTCGGAGCGCATATCGACGACTTTGCCGATGAGGATGTCTTTTGGAAAAACGCCACCCAAGCCGCTGGTCCAGACGTTTTGGCCTGGCTTGAGGGCGGCGTTGCGCGAGAGATAGCCCATATCGACAAATTCGCTCTCGAAGGGTCCAGACCCGCTGATAACGCCCGAGTCGTGCGCGGCATTATCGACGCGAGCGGCTACTTTGCAGTTGGGATCCCCCAGGAGCACCACCTGGGAACGGGTAAGGCTAACCGAAGCGATGCGGCCGACCAGTGCGCCGTCGCCGGTGAGGACTGGGAGGTTGACTTTCATTCCGTCGCGAGTGCCGAGATCAATCTGGACGGCGCGCCACCAGTTGGCGGGCTCGCGCAGAACGACGCTGGCCAATTTGAATTTGGCGGGTTTTTGCTGCTGCCATTTAACCAGGGCGCGCAGGCGGTCATTTTCCCGGATAAGCCCCTCGGTGCGAGCGGCTTGGAGGCGGAGTTCCTGGTTTTGCTGGCGGAGGGTTTCATTCTGGCGGATGAGCTCGGAGCGCGGGGTGAGGTCATCGGCGGCGCGGCCTGCGGCCTGCTGGGTGGAGTTAGCCAACCCGAACAGGGGCACGAACAAGCTGCCGATGCCCGATTTAAGGCGGGCGGTCGTTTTGCTTGGCAGATTCAGAATAATCAGCGTCATCAGCACAACCAGGCCCAAAGCGATATAATGCGGCCGTTTCAACATTCAATTCACCGGTAACTGCTGAGCGGTGTGGCAGTTGCCGCAGGCAAGTGTCTGCGGGCCTTAGCCCGGCTGCCACTCGCCAACGACGGCATGCTGCACAGAGAGGAACTACTTGGAATTATTTGAGACGCGCTTGAGGAATTGGAGTTCCTGCAGGACCCGGCCGGTGCCTTCGGCAACGGCGCTGAGGGGGTCGTCGGCGATGTGGACCGGCAAGCCGGTCTCTTCAGCCACCAACCGATCAATCCCGCGCAACAACGCCCCGCCGCCGGCCATGACGATCCCCCGATCGACCAGATCGGCGGATAATTCAGGAGGGCAACGTTCCAGGGTGATGCGAACAGACTCCAAAATGCTCGAGAGCGGCTCTTGCAAGGCTTCGCGAATCTCTTCCGACCGAATAGTTAAGGTTTTCGGCAAACCGGCGCTCAAATCGCGTCCCTTGACTTCCATAGTTAATTCCTGCTCCAGCGGAAAAGCAGAGCCAATCCGTATTTTAATCTCTTCCGCGGTGCGTTCACCGATCATCAGGTTATAGGCCCGTTTCATGTGCGCAACGATTGTTTCGTCGAACTCGTCGCCGCCGACCCTCAGGCTGCGGCTGAAGACGATGCCGGCCAGGGAGATGATTGCGATTTCGCAAGTCCCACCGCCGATATCGACAATCATATTGCCCGCCGGCTCATGTACCGGCAATCCGACCCCGATGGCCGAGGCCATCGGTTGTTCGATCAGATATACTTCCCGCGCGCCGGCATGAGTCGCGGAATCTTTGACCGCCCGTTTTTCGACTTCTGTGATGCCCGAAGGTACCGCAACCACTACGCGCGGGGCAATGAGCTTGCGATGGTGGACCTTCTGGATGAAATGACGCAGCATCGCTTCGGTTATTTCGAAATCAGCGATGACACCGTCTTTCATTGGCCGAATGGCCACGATGTTGCCAGGGGTCCGCCCGAGCATCCGTTTGGCTTCTTCGCCAACCGCCAGGACGTTGGTGGTGCCGGCCTGGATTGCCACGACAGAGGGTTCCCGCAGGACAATGCCCCGGTCGCGTACATAAACCAGGGAATTGGCAGTCCCCAAGTCTATTCCAATGTCATTGGAAAACAGGCTTTTGAGTTGCGCGAACATGAATACTGCCTAACAGGGGGAAATTAAAATGAATGGAGGGAGCGGGTCAAGACATTAACCAGACTGTATTTTGGCTGGGCGCGAGTGGCGGGTGTAAGGTGGCGTGACGCCATCGGCGCCAGTTCATACCAGCCTGGCATCGGCCCGCGCGAAGCGTCGTGGACTGCGCCAGTCTCTGGTGCTTTTGGACTAACCTCGTGTTTGAGGTTCAACTGCCGTTGATGGCGGGTGTAGGAGCAGCGTGTTTCGAGGTTAAGGTGGAACAGCTCAGAGCAGGTTTTGGGTTGGCCAGCCAGTTCCCCTCTGTTAAACACAGCCCGTGGCAAAGCCTAAGAAACCACGAATCCCCGCCAGATATTCGATAGGAGAATGGTACGGAGCTGGATTCGAGACGCTCTCTCCGCGGGAGCGGTTTAGCCGCGCCGACGCAGAATACGAACTGGATGCGCTCACGGGCACACCTTGCCCCTTCCAGGTAGATGCAGAATGCAGCAAGAAGGGCGGTGTCTGCTCACTTCGGCTGTATCAGCAGATCGGTGATGGGCCGGTAACCGGGGTTGGACCTGTGATAACCACCTGCCCGCTGCGTTTTTTGGAATCTGAAACGATATTTCGCTGGGTTGCCGAAAAGTTACTCCAAACAACTGAGCCCGTTGTGCTGAGCCAAATTGGGTTCCTTGACCGGCTTCGTCCGGAACAGCGGCAGGAAGAGGACGACCCGGAGACCCGTGATTTCATCGGCACCTTTTTCTCGTCGCTGGTTGGGTTAGAGCGGGAGAAACACCTGTCTAACGCGGAGATCGCTTGGTTCGTTGTGGGGTATGAATCCACATTGACCGGGTGGAAATTGGCCCCCCGGGATTTAGCTTTCACCAGGCTCGATGCCTCGGTCAAGTCGCTTACCGGAGGTGTGCCGCTCTCGAAGGAGGAATTCGAGGAGCAGCTACGTTTCAAGCTTGGCTCGCTCGCCCCGGGTCACCCGCTGGGCTCCGGGAGCGATTGACCATTCTCAAGTTTCCTCATTCACCAAGCCAGGAGAGGTCTCTGCCGATTAGCAGCTCGGTCATTTTGGCGTGGTGAGTGTTCTTCATGGCGATTGGCCGGCTTTCCAATCCGTGCTTTTCGGCCAAATGCGCGATCTCGGCAGTATTGTCGTAGCTCATCAAGAAATCGCCCTTGCAAGCGGTCATCGCCTCAAAGAGGCGGGCGTGGTCCACCTGCCACACAGTGTACAAGCGGCGCGCCGCCACAGTATAGGGAGGGTCAATATAAAAAACTGCCTCGGCATCGGCCTTGTGTTCATCGATCAAAGCGAAGGCGTCACCTTCGACAAAAGTGAGCCTGTCTTTCTGACGGTTGATCTCCCGGATGCGGCGTGCCAGGGTCTGAGGGTACCATCGCGACAACAGCCCTCTGCCATTCTCGCCAGTCTTCACTAGTCCGGCTCCGGCCGCCAGGATGCCCCCACGCTGGACACGGTTCCGGAGAACAGTCTGGAACGCCTTCTCGCGCAGGCCGGCGGGGTCGTCGTGGAGCGCTTTGGTGACGGTTTCCAAAGTGACTTCAAAATCCAGTATCTGCTTCGCCAACCACTCCGCCTGACCGTTAAGTACAATGCGCCATACCGCCGCAACCCCTTCATCCATTTCAGCAAAGATGACGTGCCTCGCCAGCCGTTCAAAAGCGGCCGTTAAGCTGACTATCGCCCCGCCCGCGAAGGGTTCTATCAGGCGGGCTGGTGGGGAATTCTTGCTCTTGAGCCAGTCACGGATATATGGAACGAGCCAGGTCTTGCCGCCGGGGTAGCGAAACGGACTCCTCTGGGGCACACTGGCCACGTTGGCAGGTTTGTCGGCTGTGTATCGCACGCGCCTGGCCGGGACGAGCTCGAGCACAAAGCTGTTGGCGTCCTCGCGGAGGCAGTACTTTGGGGCAACGTCCAACCGTCGAGCGATGTCGAGCAGGTCCTCCGCGATGCGTTCGGGCACTCGGATGACAGTCGTCTTTCCTGAGCGCCACTTTGGGGGATAGGTGGTCGATGAGCGCGCCATGGGGAAGGTATGACGAATGAAGCCCTTTTTGTCAACCCTGTAACAGGGTATATCTTCCCTGTTACAAGACATTGAGATCACCTTGTTCTTTCCTGAACGCCTATTTTTATTAATTGCCTATTTTTATTAATTTGACTTTGCTGTCTGTCCAAAAGCGGCAGAGGACTAGAGGACTGGCGCAGTCCAAGACGCTGGCGGGCGCGGGGCGATTTACGGGAACGGTTTGGTTGTGGTAAAGGTGGCGCGGAGGACCTTGGGGCCGGCGCCGTTGATGGGATTGACGACCCACTCCATCTGGCCTTCAATGGTTGTGCGCACGAGTCCCCGGGCATCGGAACTGAACCGCTTGGTGGTTAAGGAAGCGCCCATGGAATGGCCTCCCGGATAGGTGTAGGTGGTGCCGTTAAAGGTATAGACATAATCGACCCGCCGGATTTCTGTGGCGGCGTTATTAGTCAGGGCGGTCCTATTGAGCGAGGGGGCATCACCGAAGAAGAGACCGAAAACGGTGGTCAATTTCTGGCCGGTGGTGGTGCTGTAGATATCAATGGTATCGCCGTGGGTGGTGTCGCCCATGATGTGATAGACCAGGGCCATCGAGCTGATGTCCGAGGTGCCGCCGGCCTGGGCCGCCGCCAGGAGGATGTCGTTTTGAGTGATGGGGATATCGACGAACTGGCCCGCGCCATTGGTCTGAAAGCAGTCTCCCCGGAAGGTCATGCGGAACAGGTAAGGGGATTGAGCGCGGGCGCCGAGGGGGGCGGCCACTAGCGAGAAGCAGACCAGAAGCAGGAAGTAGTTCATTCGAGACAGGCTTTTAATGTGGGGTAAAGGGCTTGGTTGTGGTGAAGCTGCCGGAGCAGATTTTGGTGCTGGCGTTCCCTTGAGGGTTCACGATCCAGTGCATTTGGGCATCAACCGTTGTGCGGACGTTGCCCTGGGCGTCGGTTTGGAAGCGTTTGGTGGTGAATGCGGCGCCCATGGCGTCCGGGTTCCAGGAGGTGTAGGTGTAGTTTTGCTGGGTATAAATGTAATCGACCCGACGGACAACGGTTGCGGTGGCATTTGTGGCGGCGGTGCGGCCCAGGGTGTCCCCGAAATAGAGTCCGAACAGATTTACCAAAGTGCTGCCGGTACTGGCATTGACCACATCGATGGTATCGCCCAAGCCGGAGCCTTGAATGTGATAGACCAGGACCAGCGTTTTTGGGTCCACACCGCCGGCCTGCGCGACGTCCTGCAGGAATGTTTGTTGAGTGAGCGGAACAGGAGCCAGATTGCCGGAGGAGTTCTTTTGATAGCACACGCCTTGAAAGGTGATGAGGTAGAGGTAAGGCGATTGTGCACGGAGATGCAATTGAGACAGCAGAAGCCCAGCAATCGAGAGCGCCAAAGCTTTGGTCATATTCACGGATTTAAAAGTAAGAAGCGCCCTCCTCTGCGCCATGGGGTCAAGAACTGAAATTTGGTCAGCGCCGACTCCAAAGGGTTTTACCCCAATTGTATGCCGGGGCGGTTTGTCTTAAGAAGGTAACGTTCCTTACTGTTGGGCGCACGGCGCGCGATTGAAGGAGAACGGCGGCAATAGCACTATGAAACAGCTTTTTATAGAGGAGTCTGGAACATTCTCAACCGTAACCTGCCGAGGATTCTCCATCTCTCCTTCGGGCTCGCCGCGCTATCGCGTCGTCGCAGCGGGAGGGGAGAGGGGTCCCTCTGTATGTAGTCCATCTCGCCGTTCTCCTAGCAAAGCGCAAAAACGGGTAATCACTCTGCTCATTCCGATTGTGGTTTGCTTCTGCAAGATGCCGGTGGCGCACGCCGCGGGCGCGGTGGTGGCGTGGGGCACCGGTCAGACCAACACCCCGTCGGGACTGAACAATGTCGTGGCCATCTCGACCAGCACCGATCATAGCCTTGCGCTCAAAGCGGACGGGACCGTGTCGGCTTGGGGGAATGATTTCGATGGGCAGGCGGATGTGCCGTCCGGTTTATCAGGTGTGACGGCGGTGGCTGCGGGGGCGTATTTCAGCCTGGCGCTCAAGTCGGACGGAACGGTTGTGGCGTGGGGAGATAACCAGCTTGGGCAGTGCCATGTACCCCCGAGTCTGGCCAACGTTAAGGCAATATCAGCCGGGCGCGCTCATGCGCTGGCGTTGAAGAACGACGGGACGGTGGTGGCGTGGGGTTCCAATACGTATGATCAGGGCGATGTGCCTGCGGCCCTGAATGCCGTGGCGATCCTCGCCGAGTGGGATTATAGCCTGGCGCTTACCTCGACCGGCACGGTGGTGGCCTGGGGTGCGAATGACGCCGGCCAAACCAATGTGCCCGCCGGGTTGAGTGGCGTGGTTGCTATCGCGGGCAACATCGATTACTGCCTGGCTCTGACATCGAGCGGCACGGTTGTTGGATGGGGCAACTACCCGGCGATTCCCACGGACCTCACCGGCGCCATCGGCATCGCCGCCGGAGAAGACCATGCCCTTGCATTGACCTCGGGGGGCACCGTCATCGCCTGGGGTGGGGATGAATCCGGCCAGATCGACGTGCCGACAGGGCTAGGCAATGTTTCCGAAATCGGCGCTGGATGGAACTACAGCGTGGCTCTGATGGGCAATAGCGCTGCGGCCCCACTGAAGCTTGCCAGCCCGAGTTGGAACCAGGGTGCTTTCAGCGTCTCGCTGCAAACTCAAAGCGGGAAATCTTATTCGCTCGAATACGAAAACTCCCCTGCGTCCACCAACTGGACGGCTCTGCAATCGGTTTCGGGAACAGGCGGCCCGGTCACTTTAACGGACAGTTCGGCAACCGGCGCACAGCGTTTTTATCGAGTGCGCCAGCAGTGATTGCCGTAAAGGAAAAGGCGGCTCAGTTGCCTGAACCGCCTTACCCAACCAACCTAACAACCACCACAATAACCCCAAGGCAATATAGCCAGGAGTAGAGCCGTTGCAAACGCGAGGAAGCACGGATTGTGCCAAGTTATTCCCCGCTAGGTATTTAGCAAGTGGAAGAAAATTTCGACTAAAGAATTCGCGTTCATTGGCAGCCAGTCGCGGTTCCCCTCGTTGGCTTTTATTGGCGACTGCGAATGAACGCCAATGGACGCGAAAGATAGCGGCGCCCCGGTCCTCAAATTTAAACCTGACGGGGAACGGGTGTGGGTGTAATTACCACGGGCGTGACCTTCGAGGGTTTATGCGTTATTCACCGATTAACTCGCAATTATTTGTAAACAACCGGGCCAGCCTGGCAAAACTGATGCTCCCCAACTCGCTGGCTGTGGTGAATGCCAACGATGTCCTGCCAACCAATGCGGATGGGACTCTGCGGCTCGAAGCGAATTCCGATTTGTTTTATCTCAGCGGGGTTGAACAGGAGGAGACCGTGTTGTTGCTCTACCCGGAGGCGCACGAGGAGAAGATGCGTGAAATCCTGTTTCTGCGGGAGACCAACGACCTGCTTGCCCGGTGGGAAGGGCACAAATTGACGAAGGACGAGGCGCGGAGGGTCTCTGGCATAGAGCGGGTCGAATGGCTTTCGGAATTCCCGGCTTTGTTCCATCGGTTGATGTGCGAATGCGAACATGTGTATCTGAACTCGAACGAGCACAAGCGCGCGCGCATAGAGGTGGAAACGCGCGAGGCGCGATTCGTACGGGAAACGCAACGGCGTTATCCTTTGCACGAGTACAAACGCCTGGCCTGGTTGCTGCATCGGCTGCGGATTGTAAAATCGAGCCTCGAGCTGGAGTTAATCAAACAGGCCTGTGCCATCACCAAGGCCGGTTTTCTGAGGGTGGCCCGTTTTGCGCGCCCCGGCGTCAGCGAAACGGAAATCGAAGCGGAGTTTGCGCACGAGTTTATCCGGCGCAGGGGCAGTTTCGCTTACAGCCCGATAATCGCGAGCGGACCGAATGCGTGCGTGTTGCATTACAACCAAAACGATCAAACTTGCAAGAGTGGGGACCTGCTTTTGCTGGATGTCGCTGCCAGTTTCGCCCATTACAACGCGGACCTCACGCGGACAATTCCAGTGAATGGCCGGTTTAGCGCGCGCCAACGACAGGTCTATGAAGCGGTGCTGCGCGTGCTGCGGGCTGCCAGCCAGGCCGCCACACCGGGCAAACTGCCCAAGCAATGGCAAAAAGAAGCCGAGGCGCTCATGCAAGCAGAGCTGCTCGGACTGGGCTTATTGACCCGGCGCGACATTCGCAAACAGGACCCGGACAAACCGGCTCTGAAAAAGTATTTCATGCACGGCATTGGCCACCCGCTCGGGCTGGACGTGCATGATGTTGGCCACACCACCGAACCGATTCAACCGGGGTGGGTCCTGACGGTCGAGCCCGGCATCTATATACCGGAAGAAGGCTTTGCCGTGCGGCTGGAGAATGATGTTCTTGTGCAGGAAGGCCAGAATATGGACCTGATGGGCGACATCCCAATCGAAACGCGGGACATTGAAGCGCTGATGAAATCGATGCAAACCCGGCCCGCGCGATTAAAGCGGAGCAGCCGCGCGGCCTGAACAATGAACCAAGGATCAAGGGCTAACGACGCGATAAAAACGCTGAGAACGCCCAGAAGCCGTCGAATCGGTCCAGGTCATGGTAGAGCCCGCGGCCTCGATGGTGCCGCTCAGATTGGTCCACGCCGGTGGATTGAGAGCTACCGTGGCTTCAACATGATAGACACCCCCCGCTTGAGAACCCCAGCTCAGCACCACGCCATTCGTACTGGTTCCAATTCCAAGGTGAATCGGCAAACTCGAGTTGGTCGTGGTGATGGTGGTGAAAAGGCCTTCACTTGGATCGTAATAACTGCCGCTGAAATTCGCAATGAGGCTGACGGCGCGCACCATATACGTGTAGGTGTTGGGCAAAAGCCCGGTATCGGTGAAGCTCGTCCCGGGCAGGAGCGCTGGAGTCAAACGGTTGAACGGACCGGCGGGTGAAGGAGCGCGATAAACGTAATACCCGGCCCCTGGGGTGGGAGAAGCTGCCCAGTTCAGCTCGATGCCGCCCGGGACCTGGCTGGCAGATAGTGCGGAAGGAGGCGGCACGGGTTCCATGCGCAGGGTCGGATCGCCCATCAGCGCGATATAGACCGCTCGGGTGTAGGGATTCTGTTCGTTTTGATAAAGGGTGCTGTTGTTCATCGACAAGCGCGTGCTGTATCCGATCGTCTCGCCCAGGCCCATGTGGTGCATGAACCAGTGGGGTTCGCCTGACATGCAACAGGCCAGTCCGATGCCCGGCGTGGCGAGCACCGACCGCATAAAATTGTCCTGGTGATCCCAATTGCCCAGGTGGCTGCCAAAGACCATCATAAAAACCGCCTGGGCATTCTGATCGACAATGTCTGCGCTCCAGACATCATAATAAACCCCGTTCGTGCCCAGGTAGCTGATGGCGGTGTCCTGGCCTGCGCCGCAGCCGTATGCCCACAAATAGCCGCCGCTGGCGAGCATCGACATCCACCGCTGGTTTGCCGGCGCCGTGTCGCTGATATTGGCTTCGATGGTATTCCCAGGCCCAACGAAGGGTTCAAAGGCCCTGTAGCCGCTGGCCGCCACGGCCAAACCCCCTTCGTCGCCACGGCGGTTGCCCATCAGCGCCCGACGTGGGACGCTCACCTGGCCCTGGCGCCAGGCGTGGTCTTTATTGAGGTAGGTGCGGAGCAGCTCGGTCTCGCTGGGCCAGGGAACAGGTGAGGCCGCGCCGGGCATATCAAACAAATCAACCCGGCCAACCATTAACGCCACATCTGACGGGAGATAGCTGGGGCTATTGGTGAGGGTGGTTGGCCAGTCCTGATAGATATCGCCATAGAACGCGTCGGCTGGCATCGGGCGTGGGCCGTGCCCATCATAATCGAGGTAACCGGATTGAAGAATAGGCACATGCCCGAAAAGAAAGACGGTGTTCACGCTCGAAGGATTGGCCCAGTAATCATTCAGGATAAGCGAATGGACGCTATCGGGTGTGTCGTTGGTCGAGACGTTTTGGCGCAGGACCTGCCAGCCGTCTCCTGCCAGATCGCTCTGCAGACGCGCCAGTTCGTTGTCCAGGCCGATAGTGGATTCCTGCGCGACGATCAACAAAAGCGTCCCGCGCTGGTCAATCATCGGCGCCTGGATGCCGGTATAAATGTAGCCGTAACCGGTGTAGCCGAGGGTTGCGGCTTTGGTGATTTGGTACTCATAGGTCGCGCCGACCACGACCTGGGAATCGGTAAAGTTGGTGGCGCTCCCCGGAAGTGAAGCGATGGGCGAGCCCCACGATGTGTCTTGTTTGGCCTTGCGAAAAATCGTGTAGCTGTTCGCGCCAAAAATGTCCGGTTCCCAGTTTAAAGTAATTTGCGGCGGGTTTGCCTGGACCAGAGCGCTAATCTGGACTGCATAGAGGAAGGTGTCATCCGCATCAACTTTCCGAGAAAGCAATGCAATCAGCACGCCGATTAGACACAAGGCGGTACGAGTCCGAACAGGGGTCAGAAGCGGGCTGGGGACTGGGCATTTCATTAAAAAGCCATATGACTCTTGGTTGGCCTCCTTTTTCGCATTGGTAAGGGATGATTACAACGGGGCGAATGCCCCATGACGGCAATCCATTTTTAAAATCGTGCTCTCAGTGAAATCGAGAGCGAGAAAATCCGCCTTTGGAATGAGCAGGTGTGAGGCTGTGAGGTAGGTAATCGGTTAGTGACGGCGGGCGCTGCCGTCTAAAGGCGGCGTTCCGCGCGTCCGGAACGCCGGCTTCAGCCGGCAGCCTCGTAGTCACTGAGGCATTACTGAGGCAGGTCTTTGCCCCATCCCGAAAACAGCCGAAGGCAGTATATTGAAGTTCACTCGACGAGGTGTGATATGGCGGAAACTCAGCCGACTCAACCGGAACCGGTGCGCGCCAAACGAGCGCCGGTCATCATCCTAACGGTGCTTATAATTTTGCTCCTGGAAACGGGCGCCTTATTAGCCGTGATTTACTCCGGTGTCTATAATATCGGCACGTACAACCATGACACCGGATGGATCAATCATTTCCTCGATACGAGCATGACCCGCGCAGTTCAATCTCACGCCCACGGCGTTCAGGTTCCGGCTCTGTCAGACCCCGCCATGGTGCAAGGCGGTTTCATGCATTACGACAATATGTGCGCGCAGTGCCATGGGGCGCCGGGTGTTGAGCCGGACGACATCGCAAAGGGCCTTTGGCCGAAAGCGCCGAACCTGGCCAAAACCGTCCCGACCTGGACGCCGGCTGAGTTGTTTTGGATTACCAAGTACGGCATTAAATTCAGCGCGATGCCTGCCTGGGGCCCGACCCATGACGACAAAAAAATTTGGTCGATGGTGGCCTTTCTTGAGAAACTCCCTCATCTTTCGCCTCAGGATTATCAGAACATGAAAGGACAACCGGCGTCCGAGCAGCATAAGCCCTCGGCCGAACAGCACGCCCAATAATGCGGCGTCCCCGCCGCCAGAACCTCACAAAGAACCGGGCGAGACGGCCGGTTAACTGGGCAGGCGTGGATGCCTGCCCTACACTTTGTCCATAGCGCTGGCGTGCGGCGGCAAGCGACCACAATTGCCATGGGCCGTGTTCAATTGGCCGTGTGGAAAGTCGCACCGATCAGCCAAATCCCTTGCCGCAAGCTGCGAAAAACCAACAAAATGCTACAATGTCACTGATGATCGACGACAGCTACGAAATACGACCTCAAGGAACCAAGCCCAAGGGCCGGGCGGGCCGGGTTGTTCTTGCACTGATTTGTGGAATAACACTGGGCTGGGCGGGCGCAATGGGTTGCGCCTCAACAAACAAAAACCAGCCGGATTTCACTCTAATGTCCCAGGCCTGGAGCACCATCCAGCAGCAATACGTGGACCGCTCGGCCGTGCAACCCCAGGACCTGACCTACGGCGCCATCAACGGAATGGTCGATGCCCTGGGCGATACGGGGCATAGCACCTTTCTGACGCCTCAGATGGTTAAAGACCTGCAAAACATGGAACGTGGTGAGTTTAAGGGAGTAGGTCTCGAGATTCAAATCAAGGAAGGCCGCGTCGTGGTCGTCGCCCCCATCGACGGCTCCCCAGCGCAGCGCGCCGGCGTACAGCCAGGTGACATCATCCAGAAAGTCGCCGGCGAGGATGTCTCGGACTGGCCGCTGAACCGCGTCGTGCAACACATTAGCGGGCGGCCCGGCAGCAAAGTGACGATAACTCTTCAAGACCCCCGCACAACTCACTCGCGCGACATTACCCTGGTGCGCGCGTCCATCAAGCTCCATGAGGTCACTTGGCGCGTGCTGCCAGGAACCCGAATCGTCCACCTGCGGCTGGCCAGTTTCGAGGCGGGTGTGACCAAGGATTTGCGCATTGCCTTGCAGCAGATCAAAGAGAGGGAGGTCGATGGGGTTATCCTGGACTTGCGCAACAACCCGGGCGGGCTGCTCGACGAAGCCGTTGGGGTCGCCAGCCAATTCCTCGACGCGGGCGATGTGCTCCAGGCCAAAAATGCCAAGGGCCAACTCGAGCCGGTGCCGGTCTTAAGCGGCGGTGCGGCCGTGCATGTCCCTCTCATTGTGCTGGTCAATGAAGGCTCCGCCAGCGCAGCGGAAATCGTCGCCGGCGCCCTGCAGGACGCCCACCGAGCGACGCTGGTTGGCACGACCACCTTTGGCACCGGAACCGTGCTGCAGGAATTTCGCCTCAATGATGGTTCCGCGCTGCTGCTGGCTGTCGAGGAATGGCTCACCCCCAAAGGCCGCTCCTTTTGGCACAAGGGGATTGTACCGGAATACTTGGTGCCCCTGCCCACGGACGTGGTGCCGCTGCTGCCAGCGGCCGAACGAGAGCTCACCCCAACCCAACTCCAGGCCAGCGACGATCGCCAACTCCTGCGCGCCTTGGACCTGATGAGCCATAACAAACACCTCAACGCGGTGAATCTTTCCCATCGCTAGCAGCATATTTCGCACCCAGCGCGCAGCTCTTAACGCCAGGTCCTTTAGTCGGCTTTAGTCCGGAGGTGCGCGGCCCGGCGAGGATTCGAACCGTTTCAACGGCTTTTCGCCCCGGGCGGCGAACTTTTACAGTTTCAGTTTGCATTGGAGTGAAGCTCTCGCATCATATTAAAGCATGACCGACGCCAACCCGAGCCCCGTGCCTCGGTTTCATTTTCTGCGCAATTGGCTTAGCATGAGTGGCCTGGTGGTGGCGCTTGGCAGTCTGTTTGCCTTCCTGCTTTTGTTTCTGCTGGACCTTTTTGCGCATTTTGCAAATCCGTATATCGGGGTTCTCACGTACCTGGTTGCTCCTGGCTTTCTGATGCTCGGAGTGGTCTTAACGGTTGTCGGCGCATTGCTCCAGAATCGTCATCGGTTGCGCGCTGGGGGAACGGTTCTGACGGTCCAGTTTGACCTCGCGCGAGCGCGAGACCGCCGATTCCTGGGCCTTTTCATTGCAGGCAGCATCGGCTTTTTATTCATCACCGCCGTAGGCAGCTATTACAGCTATCATTATACAGAATCGGTCCAGTTCTGCGGGCAGGCCTGCCACACGGTGATGCAGCCTGAAATGGTCACTTACCAGCATTCCCCTCATGCGCGAGTCGCCTGTGTCGCCTGCCACATCGGCCCTGGCGCCACTTGGTTCGTCAAATCCAAGCTTTCCGGCACTTATCAGGTCTATGCCACCTTGACACACAAATACCCCCGCCCGATTCCCACGCCCGTCAAAAACCTGCGCCCGGCCCAGGATACCTGCGAGCATTGCCACTGGCCGCGCGAATTTATCGGCAACCTGGATCGCACTTTCGTCTCGTATCTGAGCGACAAAACCAATCCGGTTTTTACCGTGCGGCTGTTGTTGAAGGTTGGTGGCGCTGACCCAACTCGCGGCCCTGTCGGTGGCATTCATTGGCACATGAGCGTCGCCAATAAAGTCCAGTACATCGCCACCGATGAAGGGAGGCAGAAGATTCCCTGGGTCCGGCTCACTGATTCCCAAGGGGTCGTTACCGAATATCGTATTCCCTCGTTCACCAACGACATCAGCCAATACGAAATCCGCACAATGGATTGTATGGACTGCCACAACCGGCCCAGCCACCAATACGCGACTCCCAACGATGCGGTCGATCTGGCCTTGCGCCTGGGTCACATTGATGCGGGGCTGCCTTGGATTAAGACCAACGCCGTTTGGGTGTTGACTCGCCCTTACACCAATCAAACGCAAGCATTCGACAATATCGCCACCACCCTGGCCAACGAGTACCCTGATGAGGCGCCCGTCCGGCAAGCCATCGCCTCAGTGCAACAGATTTACCAGGACAACTTTTTCCCTGAAATGAAGGCAAGCTGGCGGGATTATCCAAACAACATCGGCCACAAGGATTGGCCCGGTTGCACCCGCTGCCATGACGACAATCATTTTGCTGCTGACCACAAGCGCAAGATCACATTCAGCAACTGCCAGCAATGCCACATCATCCTGGCACAAAGCAGCGGCGAGCAATCGCAGACCTTGAAGACCGAAGGTGTCCCGTTCAATCATCCCGCCGGCGACTATTCCGGAATGGCGTGCAACGATTGTCACAACGGCGGATGATCTCATTCCGGGGCTAAGCAAGCCGGGTGAGAGAGATGAGGACGCTTTGGGGCGAAATGGGCGAAGTGCAATTTGGCGGAATTGGCTGCAATTTCGCGCAACTAACTGCAATTTGGCGCAATCTGTGGAGAGGGAGGCGTCAAACATCGAACGTCGAACATTGAGCATTTTGGATTCTTCATCGTGAGACTTGGCGGGTCTGGGAAAATTGCCTGATGAACGCAGATGGGGAAGGGGTTTGGGTTGGGGTATCAGTTTGGGCAAAATGAGCGAAGTGTGATTTGGCGGGAGTAGGTGTTAATAACCGTGATTCTGTGTTAGTAACCATTACGGAGCAGGGCCTGGGCAAGTGGTCAGTGGCCGGTGGGCGGTGGGTTGGGGGAAAGTTTGTGCGCGCGGGGAGGGGGAAACAAAGTGCAACATGCTACGTTTACGATAAAGGCGCTGGAATGTTAGGCGTTTTATGTTGCACTTTGAAGTGCAACACGAGTGCAACAGGACAGTGTGGGACGCTGGGACCACGAAGGTACAGAGAGGACGGGGAATGGGAAAAGAGGAAAGAAGCAGGGGGCGGTTTGCCTCCGATTGGTTCC
>DASYZB010000040.1 GCA_035946615.1 Verrucomicrobiia bacterium | reverse complement strand
AAATCCCGACTGAATCCGAAGAGCAATAATCCGAGCCGCCGGCTTACAGAGGAGTCCGCAACATGCGCTACAACACGAAAGCTGCCGCGTCTCTGTCGATTGATGACGTGTCAGGTCACCCCTACGGGGTTTGGCGCCGCTCATAGCGGGACGGGTACTATAAACAGGTTACCCCTACGGGGTTTGAACCCGCGGCTAGCTCTGGGGCCAAGCCACCGAAAACCACCTGCGATTAGAAGTCCTCAAGTTTCCTCGAAGAAAACGTGGGTAACTACAAGGGTTGGAACCTGCGCTACGAAGCGCTGGCGCGAGCGGGCTAAACAGATACCCCTTCCGACTCGCCGCGCTGTCGCGCCGTCGCAGCGGGAGGGGAGAGGGGTCCTTGCCTGTAATCTATGCCGCGGCCCCTTATATAAAACACGCTCTAGCACCTTCCCGAACTCCGGGCGAGCAGCATTTCCATGAAAAACCCAACCTTCAGGCGCTGTTGCGCAGTCGCTAGCCTCCTCTGGTTGGCCCTTTGGCTCGCCGGGTGCAAAGTCGGCCCGAATTACCAACGCCCTGCCCCTGCCGGCGCCAATGCCATGCCAGCGGTCTTTTCCGAGCCGCTCACCCACGCGGGCTCTTGGAAACCCGCCGCTCCTTCCGCCGGTCTCCCGCGCGGGGCCTGGTGGCGAATCTTTAGTGAGCCTGAATTGGACCGCCTGGAAGACCTCGCCTTGGCCAACAACCAGGACTTGGCGGCGGCCCTCGCCCGGTTCGATGAAGCCCAGGCCTCCGTCAAAGCCGCAAGGGCCCAGTTGTTTCCTCAAGTCCAAACAGCGCCCAGTTACGCCAGGCAACGTACGAGCCGGAACGCCCCTTTCAACGGGCGGCCCGCAGGGGTGAGCCCTACCTTTAACACCTGGAGCGCCACACTGACCGCAGGCTGGGAAGCCGACCTCTGGGGGCGCGTGCGACGCCAGGTCGAGTCGGCGCGCGCGCAACTCACAGCCAGCGCTGACGATCTCGAAGGGGTACGGCTCGCCATCAGCGCTGAGCTGGCCTCCGATTACTTCCTCTTGCGCGCCTTGGATAGCGAGGACGACCTCCTGGTGCGCACCATCGAGGCCTATCGCCGCTCGCTTGAGCTCACCCTGAACCGCCGGCGCGGCGGAGTTGCCAGCGATCTCGATGTCTCGGAAGCCCAAACCCAGCTCCGGACGACCGAAGCTGCCCTGCCCGCCCTTCGTCTGCAACGGGCGCAGGTGCTCCATGCGATGGCCACCTTGTGCGGGCGCTTGGCCACAGGGTTCGCACTCGCGCCGGCCAGCGCGGAACTCGCCCCCGCCCCAGCCATCCCCCTGCTCTTACCCAGTGAACTGCTTGAACGGCGGCCAGACATTGCTGCTGCGGAAGAGCGGATGGCTGCGGCCAATGCGCGGATTGGGGTCGCCCAAGGCGCCTTCTTTCCGGCTGTCCAGTTCAATGGCCTGGCTGGATTTGAATCGCTCAGCGCATCGACCTGGTTTGATTGGCCCAGCCGGTTGTGGGCGGTCGGTCCCAGCCTTCAACTGCCGCTCTTCACCGGAGGCGCACTGCGCGCTCAACTGGCTCTGGCCCGCGCCACCTACAAGGAGACCGTGGCCGCTTACCGCCAAACGGTCCTCGGCGCATTCCAGGAAGTCGAAGACCAAATCGCCACTCAGCGCCTGCTGCAAGCCCAGGCCGATGCCCAATTCCAGGCGCTCACCGCCGCCCGTCGCACCCTCGACATCGCCAATAACCGTTACAAAGCCGGCCTGGTAACCTACCTGGAAGTTGCCACAGCTCAAAGCGCAGCCCTCGACATCGAACGCTCCGTTGTTGAGCTTCAAGGCCAGCAAAAAATTGCTGCTGTGGCTTTGGTCAAAGCCCTGGGCGGAGGATGGGAAAGGTTGAGTGGGGCCAAGAACGAAGCGCGGAGGCAGAATAAAGCTTAACGATTCAAGAGCGTGTTTGGAAAATGGTCGGGCTCCCGTCCTCCTCGTCCTCGAAACCCCTGGAGAAATGGAGGACGAGGAGAATGGGGGAATCCAGGCGAGGTTTTGGGAATACCATCACCCCTTATCGCTCTGCAGCACTTCCAACATCTTGCGGTCGAGTTTCTGGCCGCGGAAATCTTCGTAGGCGACGTCTTCGCGCTGGCTGTCCAGAACGCCAAAGCCGCCTTGCAAATTCCATAAGGCCCAGCCCCAGCCGGCTTCTTTCCATAACGCCAGGCAATCGCGCATCCAGGCCAGCACGACATCGTGCGGCGTGCGATTGAACGCGCCCCATTCGCCCACATGAATGCCCACCCCCTTGCTTTCAAGCCGCTGCCAGGGCTCGATGTGTCGGCGGCGGAGGGTCTCTTTGTTGATCTCGTCCTTTTGGCCTTGGCGCAGCGGCCAGGTCGGGACCGGCCACTTGTCTGAACCATGCATCCAACTGGCTTTGTAGTGCGAAATCTGCACCGGCTCATAGCCCCGGGTGCTTTGGGCAATACCCAATGAAGCGAGGCCATTGACCGGACTGCCACCCCAGCGCAGGCCATCGGCAATCACGAGCCGGGCCGGGTCCTCAGCGCGAATGGCCTGCACCAGACGGGTCACTACGCGCACATAGGTTTCTTCGTTGATGTCTGGAGGTTCGTTCAGCAAATCAAAACTCACTCGGGCATTGGGAATGCCTTTGTATCGTTTGGCCAAATGCGCCCAGTGAAAGGCGCAGGCATCCAAGGCATTCTCATCTGTCCACAAGTCCAGCGGTTCCCGGGGCGGGTTGACGCAGTAACCGGGCGCGCGGTGGAGGTTCAAGTTGGTATGCACACCGTGTTTCCTGCCCAACTCGACAGCGGCATCGACGTCCTTTAACTCCGGCTCTTGCAGCTTCAGCCAGTCAGCCGGGTCGGTCCAACACAGGTACGACATCGGCATCCGGGCGAAATCGAAGCCCCATTCCTGCAGAAGAGCAAAATCCCTCTCCTGGTACGGCGGGTTGCCCTCAGGGCGTTTGGTGAACTTTTCCAGCAGGTTAAAGCCGCGCCAGCGGGGCAGGTGTTGCGCGGTCGGATTGGTGGCGAAGGCGGCATAGACCACGGGGGCCGCAGCGGCAGCGGCAAGCGCGGTGGTGGTGTGCAGCAGGAATTGCCGGCGATTCATTTGAACCCGCGCTCCATCGATCTGGTGATCACGCTGATTGGGCCGGTTGACCGTGTTCGGACGCGCCAGAGCCAAATCATGCCCAAGGCTAACCCGAAACAGCCGCCCCCCGCAAGCCAGAGGAACGGGTTCAATGAAATTCGATTGGAAGGGGTTGTCTGGGCCGGCGGGCTCAATGGTGAGGCCGCGGATGCCACGAGCTTTGGCATGTCGCTGTGGCCGCGAACCTCGAGGGCCGTTTTTGGCGCAATAGGTGACACTGGCTGTGCCGTGCCTGATGCTGCAGATGCTCCTGTTTTGACCGATTGCCCGAGGGGTTCCGGGCTTACAGTGCGGTCCTGACCCGCGCTCGATGCTCCCGTTGTGGAGGCCAAAACACCAGTGCCGCCAGCCGGTTCGGTTGCAGCCGCCGCGACCGGAGCTATGCTTTTGAGGTTTGCGGGCTGCTGGTTCGATGTGACAGAAGCTGTGCTGGATGGAGTCCCAGCCGGCCCGTTCGAGGCTGTAGCAGGGGAGGTATTCGCCAACTGGTCGGCGGTTGCCGTGGAGCCGGTGGCTTTGGCTGTCTCCGTTTGGAGCGTCGTTTGGGAGACAGGTTTTCTCCCGATAAAAATCAGCGGGGCCACAGTGGCGGCGGGGGCGTGGTGGGTAACGACGGGGGCAGGCTTTGGCGCTTCCTGCGCCGCCAGCAATTCCTTAGGTAACGGGGGCAGGGCCGGGGTCCATGGCGCGGGGTTGGCGCAGTAATCCGTGATGGCGCCGCCCTTGGCTCGGAGCACCGTGACGAAGGGCATCCGGTTTGCTCGCTGCTGGTCGCGCCAGGCGCTATAGGCCGCATTGATCTTGTCATCAAACGGTGTGCCGTGCATCTCCTGGGCGCCGTCTGTGATCAAAATCACCGTAATGAAATCCGATTTGTTGATAATACTGCTCATCACCGGCAGCACCTTCTCCAGCCGCGCAGAGTTTTCAAATTTCTGCGCTTGAAGGTAGCCCAGCAAGCGAGCGGTGATCTGTTGCTGCGAATTGGGCAGCCAGTGTTGGAGTCGAAACTGGCCGCCATGGAGCCGGTCGTTATAGGTCCACAGGCCAATCGTGTCGCCCGGGAGCAATTGGCCGTTCATGGCCGAGCTAAATAACTCCTGGATCACCTGCACAACCCCCTCGGAGCGGTGCTGCATCGAGCGTGAGGTTTGGACGATCAACAGGTAGCGATTGTGAATGCTCGCCGGCGCGTTGGTTGCCGCTGTGGTTTCGCGCGGGAGCAAGGCGGCAAAAAGAGCCAGGCACAAAACACCCCACCAAAGGGCGCGCCGCGGCGCCATCGCGGCTAAGACCCCGTCACTGGCGCTTTTGGAACCGGCGCCGTTCCTGCCTGTTGTGTTGTTTGATGTCATCAGCCAGGTCCGCTAAAGTGTTTTCAACCGTTTGAATAAAATTGCGGCAACTGGATACCAGCCCGCCGACGCTGCTGACGGTCTCCCGCTCGGCGAGGTCATCGGTCACTGCCAGCACTTCCCCATAAGGCTCGAAACGATGCGCCGCCCGCTCGATCATCTGGTCAGCGGTTTGTCCGGCGCGCGAATAAAGGACTTCCAGTTCAGGCTTAGACACAGCAGCCGGCGTGCCGAACCGGGCGGTGGCGCCGTCGAAAAAGATGGTAATGGGGGTGCCGATGGCGTCCTGGTACAAGGTCATCCGGCGAATGAGTTCATCGCGGGCGGCGGCTGAATGGCGAGCATGGCCTCGGGCCAGCTCAGGCCAATGATGCAGCAGACTGTAACCGTCTATCAGGATGCGTATCAATGCCATGGCTTACATTCCCTTTTAAAGCTGGTGGAGTCCAATGCCAAAGGAATGCCGCAGCAATCCGCATTTATGCGGCAGCGGCTCCAAAATGAGAATTGTCTCTGATCAAAATTGTCTGCCGGCCGCCTTTGCTTTACCCAGAAGTTGCTGATCAGAGACTCCTTACGTCGTCTCCTACATTCAGCCCGTTGCTTGGACTTTTTCACGAGCCCCGCTAACGCCTTTTTGTGCTCCTAAAAGAAGGATTGCTCTGAGCAGGGCTTTTGTTATTGTAAGGCATAGCGAGGCTCTGATGCGGCATGGATTAACCGTTCTTTTGGCCCTGCTGCTCGGCGGGGTGGTCTGCTCTTTCGCCGCGCCCCAGGTTGGCCTGATTAGAATCGACGGCGCCATTGGACCCGCGACGGCGAGTTATGTGGCGCGAGCCATTGACGAGGCGGGGGCGCGCCACGATGCCTGCTTGGTGGTTGAACTGGATACACCGGGGGGCTTGCTGGATTCCACAAAGGAAATTGTCCAGAAATTCTACGCATCGAGTGTCCCAATCGTGGTTTATGTGGCGCCCTCGGGCGCCGGGGCCATGAGCGCCGGTTGCTTCATCACCCTGGCCGCCGATGTGGCCGCCATGGCCCCCCATACCAGTATCGGCGCCGCCCATCCCGTTTCCATGGGCATGGGTGGTGAGGAAAAGATGGATGATGTCATGAAGCAAAAGCTGGAGAACTACGCCAGCAGTTGGATCGAAACCATCGCAGAAAAGCGCGGACGCAACGTCGAGTGGGCTAAAGCCGCCGTCATGAAAAGCGAATCGATAACATCCGAGAAGGCACTCGAACTCAAAGTCATCAATCTGATTGCAACCGATATGCCTGATTTGCTGCAGAAGCTCGATGGACGCCTGGTCAATGGCAAGCCTCTAAAGACCGCCGCGGCCACCGTCGTCGAGATTCCCGTGTCCGCCCGCGAGCGGCTGTTCCAACTGCTCTGGCGTCCGGAGGTGATGTTGATTCTTATGCTGGCGGCCATCTATGGCATTATCGGTGAGGTCAGCAGCCCGGGAGCAATCTTGCCCGGGGTGATAGGCGGCATCGCCCTCATCCTGGCGCTTTATATGGGGTCCATTCTGCCGGTCAATCTTGCCGGGGTCGCTCTCATTGGCCTGGCCATCTTCCTGTTCATTACCGACATCTTCGCGCCAACACATGGCGTGCTCACCTTCGGCGGCATCATCGCGTTCTTCCTCGGCGCCCTGATGCTCTTTAATCGCGCCGAACCGGCCTTCCGGTTGTCTTTGGCTTATATCATTCCCGCCACGCTGGTCACGGCTGCCTTTTTCATTTTCATTGTTGGCGCAGGATTGCGCGCCCAGTTCCTCCCCTCGCGCACCGGCAAAGAAGCGATGCTGGGCAAAACCACCGCCGCAATTGCCCACATCGATGCCCATAGCGGCAAAGTCTTTGTCGAAGGCGAATATTGGAACGCTATCAGCGACGCCCCGGTCGAGCCGGGGCAACCCGTTGAGATTATCGGCATCGAGGGCCTCACGCTGAAGGTCAAACCAAAGTTAACATGAACAAATAGCGAAAGGACCTATGGAACAGTTCTCCGCCCTTGCTAAAATTATCCCCTCGGTCATCGTCGTCTTGATACTGGTGGCAACCATCATGCCCCAGGCTCTGCGCATCCTGCGCGAATATGAGCGGGGCGTTATCTTCCGGCTGGGCAAACTGCTCGGGGCAAAAGGGCCGGGGGTGATCCTGCTCTGGCCGATGGTGGACCGGATGGTCAAGATGGACCTGCGCGTCGTTACCATTGACGTCGCCAAGCAGGAAGTCATGACGCGCGACAACGTCCCGGTGACCGTCGATGCGGTGGTTTATTTCCGTGTCATTGATCCCATCGCCGCCGTGATCAAAGTCGAGAATTTCTGGAAGGCGACTTCGCTGATTTCCCAGACCACTCTGCGCAGCGTATTGGGCCAGGCCGAGCTGGACGAGTTGCTGTCCCACCGTGACAAGATCAACCAGACGCTGCAGGAGATCATCGACCGGCAAACCGACCCGTGGGGCATCAAAGTCACCTCAGTGGAAGTTAAGGACGTCTCGCTGCCTGAAGGGATGAAGCGCGCCATGGCCAAGCAGGCCGAAGCCGAGCGGGAACGCCGCGCAAAAGTCGTCAATGCCGAAGGCGAATTCCAGGCGGCGGAGAAAATGGTCCAGGCCGCCGCGATGATGGCCAAGGAGCCAATCGCCCTGCAGTTGCGTTTTCTGCAGACGATGCGCGAGATTTCAAGCGAACATAACACCACCACCTTTTTACCTGTGCCTATCGATTTGTTCGGCCCATTTTTGAGCGGGCGCCCCAAGAGCTGACCCTATGCCCTTATACGAGTACGAATTGTGCGAAGGCGACTGCGCCGTGTGCGGCGGAAAATTCACCCTGCGCCGGCCCTTGTCCGCTGCGCCATTGACCCATTGCCCGGCTTGCAAGAAGCCGGTGCGCAAGGTCCTGTCCTCATTCAATTCACCCAAAACAGCCTCGATTTCCGACGCCAAAAAAGCCGGCTTTACGGTGCTCAAACGAGTGAGCAAAGGGGAATACGAGAGGCAATAATCCGAGGCGCATCAACAGTCCGGGTCACGTGTCTTCGTCGAGCGGCTATCGAATCGTTAAACTCACCAGTGGCGCCCATAGCGTCCACTCGCTCGAACACGGCGAGACCTTTCATCCGGGGGTGGGTCCGGTGGCGGAAGCCGAGGCGCTTTATGTGCGCCAACTCGAGCTTTTGGAATGGTTGCGGTGTCACACCGGAGAGTTTGTCGTGTGGGATGTTGGGCTGGGAGCCGCAGCCAATGCGGTAACGCTGTTGCGCGCGGCGCGTGATGTTCCAGCCGCCATTCGCATCGTCAGCTTCGATCACACGCTCGAGGCGATCCAATTTGCCCTGGAACATACCGGGGTTCTCGAGTACCTCGTTGGTTACGAGGCTGGTCTGCGGCAACTTCTACGCGATAAACACGTTTCATTCCGCCACGGCGCGCTGGCCGTGAACTGGACCCTGCACCTGGCTGATTTCCCAAGCCTCATCGCACAGCCGGCAGCAGAGACTTTTCCCAAGCCGCATGTCATCCTGTTCGATGCCTTTTCGCCTGCCAAGAATCCGGCGATGTGGACTCAGCCGCTGTTTGCAAATGTTTTCAAATTGCTCGATCCCAAACGTCCGTGTGTCTTGCCCACCTACTCGCGCAGTACGCTGCTCCGGGTTACCCTCCTGCTGGCAGGCTTTTTTGTTGGTATTGGGCACCCGACGGGCGAGAAGGAGGAAACCACCATGGCCAGCAACACATTGGACCTGATCAAAGAACCTTTGGAGCGGCGTTGGCTGCAGCGGGCTCGGCGCTCGACCAGCGCCGAGCCCATGTGGGACGCGGCCTATCGACAGCTTCCCCTCTCGAAAGCGACCTTGCAAAGATTGGAACAGCACCCGCAGTTCGTACAAGGCCTGTTTTAAAATTCCGCCGGGTCATGGTGACCCTGCGAGTTCGTAGCTGCTTAACCATTCCGCTCAGCAACCCGGCACCATTGGCACTCCGGCATGACATTGATGCGTCGTCGCAGGATTTGCTGCTGCCGGATGGCTCAGCGATACCATATCCCGCTGAATTGAAAGGAATTTAAAGGAATTTGCTTTTGGCTCCGCCGGGTATGACCTAGGTGGCGTCGAAGTCGGTGGCGAGGCCGACAGCGGGTTCCTGGTGGGCGCGGGTTTGGGCGAGCCAAGCCTGTTCGAGGAGCCAGTCCTGGTGGCCTCGCTTTTTCCAAGGGGAAAGGTTGTCGGGTGTGAGGTTTTTGCCCTGGTCGCCGAGGCGCTGGATGATGTTGGGGTAGGAGAGGCCATCGAGCATCCAGTTGGAGATGGTGTCGCGGATGGGTGGGGAGTCTGGCGACTTTGCCGTTGCCGCGGTAGGCGAAGGGAGTGGGAGGTTTGAGGTTAGCGGTTCAGGCGAGGAGACCGGGGTTTCAAGTGGGGATGTGGGTATCGGGGTTCATCTGGGTGAAAAAATTACTCAGATTTAGTCAGATTTGGTCAGATGGACGGTTGGAGAGGGGTTGGCAATGGGAGTGGCAGTTCGGTGTTCACTTTCGATTCTGATTTTGAGTGCATCGTGGGTCTTGTCGAGACCCGGACTTTAGACTTTAGGCAACAGCCCCGGGACAGTGGCCGCTGAGTTGCAAGGGTCTTTAATACAGATATAATGATTTCTGGCCAAACCATCGAATCATCCAGCACCATGATTTGCACCCAATAAGGCACCGAGTATACCACATCCGAGTAGAAACATGGGGCCGAATAAAAGCCCAATCGCAATAAGCCGGTGTAGTCGATTTCCGAGCACAACCACAGGCGCCAGGGTGATCACTGCGCAACAGGGGAGAACAACGGCGAGTAACCCTTTCAGCGCTTCACCGCCATACGAATGAGGTTGTGACGTGAAGAAGCCAATAACGATATTGAGAAACAAGCCAGATGCGATGCGATAGTTTGGGTGAAGGTTTTTACCCCCCGGATAAAGTGGCAAGCGCAAATTCACCTAAAATCAGGATTTCAAGGGCTTGCGGAGGTTGCGGCATTCGATATCCCACCTTGGGTGGGAAGTCGAACCGAGTGCAGGAGGAGCATGTTGCTACGACCAACATCAGTTAACGTCTCAAACTCCCGGTCTGAAATCATTAACAGCTTTTCAGGATCGACAATGGCCAATGGGGGACCCAGGAAAAGGCTCTTGTCCATCACGTGGTACTCTATTAACTGACGCGTTGCGCCAAAGACCGCAGCACTTGCAGTAACGCGCGCACGCGACCCCGGTTCAGCGCTGGAGGGGGACCGCCACTCGACTCTGAACACAGGCAACATTACGCTTTTGCCTTCGCCGTTAGGATCGTAATGCCGTTGAACGATTTCGACGGGGCAGTTTTTCTCGAGAATACTTGTGTTTACGCCAATGGACCGCAGTTTTTCCACTGCGAGTTGATGCGCCCCATTGGCATCAATCAGACAGGGCAGCTTGGCAATTTTCGCGTTGTGCTCTTTTATAGATTTCTCGGAATTGGGGTGAAACTCCCATACCCAAAAAAGTTCGCTGGCTGGCCCCAGAAGTACCCGAAAAAGAACTTATCTGAGACTAGGCTTCCTGTAAAGTTCGTGGCAAAACTGCCGTCCGGCCTTGGCACGGTGAGCGGCAGGAAGTGACTCCCTGGACGGATGTCCCCATATGCCAGCGGGTGTCGCAACGAAAAGCCTGACTTTGTGGCCACAAGGTTGGCAGCCTGTAACATAAGTGAAATCGCTATAAATTTATAAGCCAGATTTAAGGTATTTGTACTCATAGGGTCAAGAGGGTGTTTTAAAAGCGGCTCTACCACCATCGGGTCAAATCATGGCATCCCGAGATGCACCAGGAATCCTGTCCGTAGAAATTGTAGGACAATGCGGTGCTCGCAAAATTGTCGAGGCATGAATCGAGAGGAAATCCTGCCATCCAACTGCCAAAGAGTTGTAAACCATAGAAAAGTTCATCTTTAATCTATTGACATCGGCGTGAGGAAGACTCATGTAAGGCGTGATGCCACGCAAGCTGCGGGTGGAATGCGCGGGTGCTATTAACCACGTCATGAGTCGTGGGACCGGGACGAGGACATTTTTCTAGACGACGTCCCGCCAGCTTGCCCAGTTCAGCCAGGCTCAGGCCTCCCCGTTTGCGGCCCAGCCACAGCGCCGCGTCCCGGCCCCAATCACCATGGCGTTGGGCAAACTGATCCCAGGTTTCACCTTTGAGATATTGCACTGCACTCACAATTTGCGCCCAATCGGCACGCGCGGCAAGCTTTCGCACTGCAAGCTGCTCCCGCCGGTTGCCGCGAACCTCCCGACTCAAACTCCGGGCGAAGGCTTCGGTTCCCAGCACCAGGCCCGCCACCAGGCGGTCCCATGGCCGCTCGACTGTGCCCTGACGGACCGCTTGTTCGGTGTACTTTCGGAAGGCCGCGCGTCGCTCCGGCTCCCCCTGCCGCCGCAAAGTCGCTCCACAGGCTGGCACTAGAGCCAGCCGACACCGGCGCCGTACCCCGCGTAAGCCCGATACGAACTCCAGCGAAACTCGCGCAATTGCCGGAACCGTTCTGCCACCAACTCAGGGTGCGGGGCTCGAATGGCGCCGAGGCGGGCGGCCGCTTGCTGCCGTTTGTTGAGGCCCAGGCCAGCTATACGGACAGGATTGAAGTGGACGTAACGGGCCACTTCTTGCCACCCGAGGTTGTCTTGCACCACCACAGCATTGAACCGACCCTGGAAAAGGTGTCCCACTCTTTGGCGCCTGCGGTTAAACCAGACACTGTGGCTGACGTTCAGCCACTGTATGGCCCGGCTGAGGTTGGCCTCCGGCGCTTCCGCCATCAGGTGAAAGTGATTGTCCATCAGCACATACGCATGGATTCGTATTCCGAAGCGTTCGGTTGCTTCGCAGAGCAACCCCAGGAAATGGGCGCGGTCAGAGTCGTCACGGTAAATGGCCTTGCGCTCGTTCCCCCGAGCCATCACGTGATAGCGCCCGTCCGGCCACGTCTATTCATTGTTTCTTTTTGCGCCGCATCCGGGTCTGGGTCGCCGCCAGTGCGTCGCGCAGAATCGGGATCGTCAGCTTATCCTTGGGCCGATTCGCAGCCAGTTTGCTGGCAAGAATTCGGTCAAGCCCAAGCACCTTGAGCTTTTGGCGGCCAAGCGGGATTTCAACGCAGTGTTTGATTTCGTCGGCAAATGTTCCCAAACCGTCCATTCGGATCACGATGTCGAACAGCTCCGAACCAGCGCCCGCGAGCATAGGCGGATTGTTGATCGACGGCGGCACATAGGCGGCTCCGATTTCTCGCAAGGCGAGGGAGATTGTTTCATCTCCAAGCTTCTCGAACCAAAGATCGATGTCCTGCGTAACGACCGGCGCGCCCTGCAGTGTAGCGGCCGAAAGGCCCACAATCATAAAACGGACTTTGTGCTTGAGCAAATTGCCAAGCAGGCGAATTTCACTTTCTGTAAATGGCAGAGGTGCGGCCACGGATCAGACTCCTTTGCAACCGTTCCAAAGGGGGTTGCTCGAGCAAAATAAGAGTGTGGCGGACATTATCACGGTCTGCAGAAGGATGGGCCGCGAGAATCTTCTCAATCCGGGCAGACAGCCGTCTCGCCCAGCGTTTTGCGCTGGCGGGGCTTTTGGATCGGGCGCGACGTCCCATGCTCCCCGAGAATATAAGGCTCCTTCTTGAACGCTGTCACGGAAATTTCCATGGCCTTTGCATCTGGTGAGCATCTCAAATTTTGGTCATTCAGTTCTCTCATTAACACCCGGCTTCAGCCGGGTGATCCTCGGGGCGAGGGAGCGTTGACCCGTTTCAACGGCTTTTGAGGTTTCCGCCACGTGGCCGCGACAGCAACACCGAGAAGCACCGGCCGTGTATTCACTCGTCGTCGCCCAGCCACAGGAAAACTCTGCTGCTAATGCCCCGCCTCAAAAATCCCGCGCTAGCCCGCACCGCCCGTGAACTGCAGCAATACCCGATCGCCGCCGTTGACCTGAACCTCAATTCAACGATGCATTCCATCTCCGCAACGGGCGCTTCCAGGTATCATTGTCGGCACATGCTCATTGAGGAGTTTTGCCAGAATGGCCGGGCATTCCAATGGAATGAAATGCCCAGAAGCCACGGAGGCGGTCTGGGCGTTGGCTAAATACGGCAACACGCTCGCGCGCTGATACGCCTCCCCGTAAACGGGGTCGCTCCTACCCATCACCAATAAGGTGGGCAACGGGAGGTTTCCAACCACCCGCTCAATGGATGTCCACAAAGTCATTTCCGCGGTGGCCATCAACACATCCACCGGGGTCGCGGCGATGGTGTCGCAATAAGCATCCACGACTGCCTTAGCCGCTCGAGGGCCAAACCAATTCCCAAAAAACAGCTTGTTTTTGTTTCGGTCATTCGCCGCGCGGCAGATTTGCAAACCCGCCTCGCGCTCGATCGGAACCAACCCGGGCCCGGCTGAGGAAACCAATACCTGCGCCGGAATTCGTTCTGGATGAAGCGCGGCCAGATGGCACGCCAGCTTCCCGCCCATGCTGAAGCCAACCGGAACAAATCGCGATAGCCGCTCGCGGTCAGCAACAGCCAACACATCCTGAGTAAAATCCGTCCATGTGTAACCGACGGCCGGTTGGCCGGACTGCCCGTGCCCGCGCAAATCCACACAAATAGATCGAAATTGCGCGGCATCCAATTTGGGTAAGATCGGGTCCCAGGTGCGGCAGTTGCCGCCCCAGCCATGGAGAAACATCAACGGGACCTGCCCTGTCCCGTGCGGTTCATAGTGAATCTCAACGCCATCGAAGTCCGGGGTGACGGGCTTCTTGCCGCTCACCATCCCGGGAAAAGCGTCGCACGGACCTCGGATTTGGCTCGTTGCAAAAGGCATCGCTGGGAAAGCTCAGAGCCGGCGCAGGTCCCTACCCACTCGCTGCGCCGCCGCCCGATTGGCAACCGCGAGTTTAGCGAATAAATGCTCGACGTGCTTGTGAACGGTGCGGGGGCTGATGCCCAGAATAGCTGCGATCTCTCGATCCGCTTTCGCCTCCGAAATCCAAAACAAAATCTCCCCCTCGCGCTGGGTCAGCCCCAGTGAATTGACCAGAGTCTTTCCAATCACCGCGCGCTCGCGGTCGAGCACGATCACGAATTTTCCTGGAGACGTTTCGATAAAGCGCGCGGTCAGTTGCTGCGCAGGAGAAATAGAGAGGTGCGCTTCAAAGCACGACTGTGGCTTGTCCCGCCTCGACTCCCTTAGGGACAGCCTGTTTAAAAGCGGCGGCGGCAGGCGCATGACCGAATTCAAACTTTCGGGGAAAAGTTCAAGGAGCCATTCTCTCGCCAGAGTGCTCAACCAAATCATTCTTCCATCAGCGATGGCGAAGATGACCGCGCGTTCTATCGCAGCCAGACCTTCGCCAATTTGCGCGAGGTCGGCGGTCCATTCGGCTCGCGCGCGCGCATTGTGGTAAGCCTGGCTAACGTGCGGCGACAAAAAGGCCGCAACCCCCTTGTCTCGCGAGGAAAAACACCGCCCCTGCCGATTCAGAGCAATCACGGCGCGCGGCTGTTTGCCCCCTTCCTCCTCCAACGCGAAGGTCATCTGGCTCGTCACATGAATATGCCGGTAATATTCCCGAAAGACGGGCGTTTCGCGGAACTGCAGAGAACTCGCCACGTCCACAATCCTATGCGGCGACGTTTTGAACATATGGCTGGTGAGAGGATGGGTATGGAAATAGGCCCTCAATTGGGGGAGCAACCGCCGGGCGTCGGGGCGTTCGGGGACAAATTGCGCCACCGATATCCGCGCCTCGAGACCGATTTCATTGAACGTGAGATGTTCCACCGGGACGAGCTCCGATAAAGTGGTGAGGGCTCGCCGGGGAAAGTCCTCGGGGGTGGACGCTTCGGCATATAGGGCGCTCACAGCGCGCGAGCACGCTTCCAAATCCCGGCAAGAGAGTCGCATCATACGCACTTTGGCGGCGGGAGGCCGCCTTCGGATAATCGCTTCTTCTTACCACAATGAGAAAAAATACGCAAGATTGCGTACAGACAAATTCCAGGCTGTGCGCACAATGATTCGGCCATGAAAACCATATCTCCGTTCCGAACCGGCGCCGCTCTGGCGGTGGCCGCCTTGTTGGCTCAAATGACCACCGCACAGAATAGCTTGGCCGGGCAGCAAATAGCCCCGGGCTATGCCCATCCGGCGAGTCATGTGAAAGTGGCTCGATCGCAACCGGCGGCCACGACTTCGCCGACAGGCTTTACCCCGGACCAAATCCGGCAGGCCTACGGATTCGACCAGCTTTCGCTGGATGGAACAGGTCAAACCATTGCCATCATCGATGCCTTTGGTGACCGCTACTCAACCATTACCACCAATACGGTCACCGTCCACCACAAAACCAAGACCACTTACACCACAAACTACTTCGACGCCACAGAAGGCGACTGGACAACTTTCTGCAACCAGTTCGGCCTGGCGACCAATGGCCTCACAGTGGCGTATCCGCAGGGGCAGGGTAGTGTCAGTACGGATTGGGCGCGGGAAACCGCGTTAGACATCCAATGGGCGCATGCTATCGCGCCAAGGGCGAAGATCATGCTCGTTATCTCTTACGATAACACTATGGCGAACCTGTACGGCGCTGTGGATTATGCGGTGAGCAATGGCGCCAACATCGTCTCAATGAGCTGGGGCAGAGGCGAATTCAGCGGTGAGGCAAGTGATGACGCGCATTTCAATCATCCTGGGGTCACGTTCCTGGCTGCCTCGATGGACTCCGGCGAGATCAGCAGCGGGGTTTTCTATCCGTCGGCTTCGCCGTACGTGGTTGCGGTGGGCGGCACCCAATTGACCAATTATAATGGGACCTGGTCTGAAACCGCCTGGTCTGGTAGTGGCGGTGGCATCAGTCTCTACGAAACCATGCCCGCTTTTCAGAGCGGCTGGCAGCAATATACCACTGGCAACATGCGCTCGGCGCCGGATGTCTGTTACCAGGGCGGTCCTAGCCCGGGTGTCTCGGTTTACGTTACGCCCTATTATGGCGGATGGATTCAGGTCTATGGCACCAGCGTGGGCACCCCGCAATGGGCTGCCTTAATAGCGCTGGTCAACTCGGGGCGTGCATCGAGCCTCAGTTCTGCCAACTCCGCCATCTATTCGCTGGCCCCGACGGGCACCACTCCGCCCAGTGTGGATACGGGACTCTTGAACGATATAATCTCGGGCAGCAATGGCGGCGACCCGGACGATTTCGCGATCCCAGGTTACGATTTTGTCACTGGGCTGGGTTCGCCGGTAGCCAGCCAACTGGTCCCCGCGCTGACGTCCTGGTGAGCAGTTTCCGGGGTCTGTATCTTGCCGGTATTGCCTGGCTGCTATGCCACGAAATAGGCGAAAAGGGGGAAGTGGACTGGAGAGCCAGATCCAGCAGGAACTATCGGACGATTGGACAATCGCCCGATAGTTCCGCTACCCTTTGCGCGGCGGTCATGTGCTGACTTGCGCGCCGTCCGAGCGCCACGGATTCGACTCTGGACGTTTATGCGGGGGTCGCCCATGCTCGGGCCATGCGAGTTCACTTTTTTGGGGCAACGCGCACAACGACAGGGTCGATGTACCTGTTTGAGATCAATGGGAAACGGCTGTTGCTCGAATGCGGGCTGTTCCAGGGCCGGCGGGGGGAGTCGATGGAGCGCAATCGCAACTTCCCGTTTGACCCAAAATCGATTCACCACGTTGTGCTGAGTCATGCCCATATTGATCATTGCGGAAACCTTCCCAACTTGTGCCGGCAGGGTTTTGAGGGGGACATCCACTGCACGTTTGCCACTCGCGACCTGGCCAGCATTATGCTGGAAGACTCCGCTCAAATCCAACGGGATGATGCCGCTTTTGTTTCGAAGAAGCGAGCCAAACACGGCTTGCCGCTGGTCGAACCGCTCTATAGCACCACCGACGCCGAGAAAGCTGTGCGGCAATTTGTTGCTTTTAATTACGATCGGCCATTTGCCGTGATGGAGGGTACGACGGTCACGTTTCGCGATGCGGGGCATATCCTGGGCTCTGCGCAGGTGGTATTGGACATCGAGGACAACGGGCGGCGGTTTCGCTACCTGTTCAGTGGGGATGTCGGGCGCGGCGGAGATGATATTTTACGGGACCCGGAGGCAGTGGAGGGGGTGGACTACTTGCAGGTCGAGAGCACCTACGGGGCGCGGGAGCACGCGCCCAAAGCCCATGCTAATGACGAGGTGGGCCGGCTTGTGCGCCAAACGCTGGAAGCTAAGGGCAAGGTCATCATCCCCTCGTTTTCGGTGGGGCGCACCCAACAGATTGTCTATACGCTCCATCAACTCACTCTTGCGGGGCAGCTTCCCCGAGTTCCGATTTTTGTGGACAGCCCGCTGAGCGTCAATGCCACCGAGGTTTATCGGCTGCATCCGGAATGCTTCAATGCGACCATCTATAAGTTTCTGCGGGAAAAAGAGAATCCGTTTGGGATGGAGAACCTGACGTACATCCGGGAGGTGGCCCATTCGATGAAGCTCAACGACCTGCACGACTCTGCGATTATCATAAGCGCCTCGGGCATGGCCGAGGCTGGGCGTATCCGGCATCACTTGGCCAATAACATCGGCAATCCTGCCAACCTCGTACTGTTCATCGGCTATTGCGCCGAGCACACCCTGGGCGCGCAGATTCTCTCGCATCAAAACCCGGTGAACATTTTCGGCGAACCCTACCCCGTGCGGGCCCGGATTGCTTCACTCGATTCTTTCTCGGGGCATGCTGATAAGAACGAACTGCGCCGCTACGTCGAGGCCACCGGCGGGGACATAAAGGGGATTGCCGTGATTCACGGGGAAGAACCGCAAGCCCTGACGCTCGGTGAAACACTGCGCTCGATAAAACCCAAGGCTGAGGTCATCGTTCCGGAGTACCGGCAGGTTTGGGAAGTATAAAAACGTATCTTGCAAATGGCCGGCATGTCCTCTCCTTTGGGCTGTGTCAAATCCAGACAGTCGATGTGTCCAGAATCTGAGCAGGGCTGATGATCTGGCGCCGGTAACGTCCCCGTCGGAGGGCGAGTGGGAGCAGGAGCAAGAGCGGGAGTAAGCGTAAGAGTAAGAGCAAGATATAGAGGCGGCGCGGACGCTGGCGCAGCAAAGTCGGACCGGGCATTTAACTCATGCAGCGTTGGGATGAACCCCAGGCGCGCCGCTTCTTTAGGGAAAGACCCGAGGGTTGGTGTGGGGCATTTCCCAAAGGAGGTCCGAGGAAGAGAGGTTTTGCAGGCATTGACCTCATGACACGGCCTATTCTTTTTTGGAAAGCGTTGCAACCCAGGCATCGGGAGTCAATTGGGAGAAGTTGGCCCATGAACTGCTTTTCTGCAGCCAGGAAGTATGAAAATGACGTACCGCTCCGCGGCAAATTCCGGTTTTACCCTGCTCGAAATCATGATCGTCGCGGCCGTGATTGGGCTGCTGGCCGCCCTGGCCATACCCAGCGTGGTGCATGCGCACGACACGGCCCGCCTGAATACCATCTACCGCAATCTACGGACACTGGAAGAGGCCAAAGACCAATGGGCAATCGAGAATAAAATGCCGACCGGGGCGAGCGTGGACAACGTCCAGGTTTTGAATTTATATCTGCGAGGCGGCGGCATTGCGGATGTAATGCAGGAAACCTATGTGCCCAATCCTGTGGGGACACCTGCAGAAGCGACGTTGCCCAACGATGTAGCTCTCGGACCGTATGCCCCTGGGGCGGCGATTCCTGCCCCCTGAGTTCAGAGCGAATTGACTTTCCGGATTATAGCCTCCGAGTCCAAGCCATACTTGGCCAGCAACTCCTCGGCTTTGCCCGAACGCGGCAGCTCGAATACAGCCAGTTTATGCACCTTCACGCCGGCGGAGCTGAGTTCTCCGGCGACGGCATCACCAAGACCGCCCTCGGCGTAATGGTCTTCAACCGTCACCACCAGATTGTTGGTCTTCTGCGCAGCAGTCAGGATTGTGTCGCGTCCTAAGGGTTTAATGCTATAAGCGTCAATCACGGTGATGCCCACCCCTTGGGCTTTCAAAGCATCGGCGGCTTTTAAGGCCTCGTATAAAGTGACTCCCGCAGCCACGACGGTGACTTTGTCATTAGTTTGCTGCCGCAACACTTTGGCGCCGCCAATGGGAAAGGATTCTTCGTTTTTATAGAGCACCGCCGTTTTTGGGCGCGAGGTGCGCAGGAAGAAAATCCCGCGTTGGCTGGCCATTTGGTCCATGAGCTTCTCGGTGCTGACGGCGTCGCTGGGGTACAGGACAGTGCTGCCGGCTACCGCGCGCATCATGGCGATATCTTCCAGTCCCATTTGGGAAGGACCATCCTCGCCGATGCTCACCCCGACATGGGACCCGACTAATTTGAGATTCGCTCGAGAGATGCCGGCCACGCGGATTTGATCGAAGGCGCGGGTGAAAAAGGTGGCGAAGGTCGAGGCAAATGGCACCTTGCCGCGGGTGCCAAAGCCGGTTGCCACGCCGACCATGTTCTGCTCGGCGATAAAGCATTCCGTCGAGCGATGGGGAAATTTCTTGAAAAACTTATCAGAATGGGTGGAGTTTTTCGTATCTCCATCCAAAGCGACCACTCGCTGGTCGGCAGTCCCGATTCGGAGCAAGGCGTTGCCGAATGCTTCCCGCGTGGCAACCATATCGCCGAGGTTATAACTGGCTGACGGATAGCTTGCCGGCGCGTCGTTTCTGGGAGGCGGCAAAGGGCTGGGAGGGGTGATTGGCAGGCCGATCCCGGATTTTGCGGTTGGCTGCAGCTCGGCAATCGCCTGGGCGGCCTCCTCTTTGGAAAGGGCTTTGCCGTGCCAGCCTTCTTTGTCTTGAATAAAAGAGATGCCGGCGCCCTTGAGGGTTTTTGCCAAAATGACCAGCGGCTGGTTGCCCAGGCCGACAGCGGCGAGGACCTCAAGGATTTCCTCCATGTCATGCCCATCGATTTCTTCGGTTCGCCAGCCAAAGGCCTCAAAGCGGCGTTTGAAAGCATCGAGGTTATGGCCCAAAGGAGCCGGATCGCTCTGGCCGAGGCGATTCACATCGACAACGGCGATCAGATTGTTGAGCTGATTTAATCCGGCGAGGGCGGCGGCTTCCCAAACTGAGCCTTCAGAGCATTCTCCATCGCCCAGCAGCACGTATGTGCGGTAGTCCAGGCCGTCCAATCGGGCGCAAAGAGCCATGCCCACGCCCACACTCAAACCCTGGCCCAGTGAGCCGGTAGCCACATCCACGAAGGGCAGGCGCGGCGTAGGGTGCCCCTCCAAGTCGCTGCCCAATGTCCGCAGCTTCAGCAGCTCTTCGGTTGGAAACAAACCGGTCTCGGCCCAGGCGGCGTAGAGCAGGGGAGCGGCGTGGCCTTTGGAAAGGATAAATCGATCGTTGTTGTAATAATGGGTGTCCTTGGGGTTGTAACGCATGTGGCCGAAGAACAGTGCGGCGACGACATCGGCTGCGGAGCAGCAGGAGGTGGGATGGCCGCTGCCGGCAGCAGTGGTAGCGGCAATGGAATGGATGCGCAACTGGTTGGCGATGCCTTTAAGTGTTTCTGTATCAAAATCGTTCATGGATGCTCCCGATAGTTGTCCGTGTGGCCCGTAAGGAAATTCTAATCGTTCCGTTCCCCAACGACCCAGCGCGCAAGAGCGTATGGTACGCGAGGCGGGGGTTGAACCCACAACCTTCGGCTCCGGAGGCCGACGCTCTATCCAATTGAGCTACTCGCGCACTGGACGGGAGCAAAGTAGGTCAATCCCCTCCTGTCGGCAACCGTTTTATCATTTGGAGAATCCAGCCGGATGAGCGATGTTTGGGGCAACATTGGTTAGGGCCTTGAGGGCCGTTGGGCAAATGGACGAAAGGGTAGGGGCTCATGAGCATGTTGCTGCGGTCGGTAAATGGAGAAAAAAGAGGAACACACAAAGCGGTTGGATTCCTCGACGAGTTCGCTATCAATCATCATCCCGTTTGCCTGGAAGCCAAAGCCCGCATCCGGCCCTATCTGGATTCAGACCGTCCGGCTATCCGCCGCCTCTGCTGTGACACCGGTTTTTTGGGCAACCCGGTGGATGGTCTGTTTCAGGATCGGGAGCTGTTCGCCGATTTGTTCACCAAACCGTATCTGGAATATGAACCCGAATGGGCGCTGGTGGCGGAGGTCGATGGGCGTGTTATCGGTTACCTGCTCGGGGCGGTCAGGCGCAACTTTGATTTCATGCTGATGCGCTCCGGCTTTGAGACCGCCGCCAAAATGGTGTTCCGCCTGGCAGCGGGCCGCTATGCGGGGCATCCGCGCAGCCGGCGCTTCATCCGATGGCTCCTCACGACGGGCTTCTGGGAGCAACCCCGCCATCCCAGTAACGCCGCGCACCTGCATTGGGACCTGGACAAAGGATTTCGTGGGCGTGGTATTTGTCTGCGCCTGTGGACCATTTACGAGCACCGGCTCCGGCAGGCCGGAGTTAAGCGGTGTTACGGCGCTTTTTTCTCTTACAAAAGACGGCGCCCGGAATCGGTTTATGCCCGCTACGGGTTCAGCGTTTTCGACCGCAAGCGCACGACGCTGTTCCAGCCTGAGATAGCCGAACCGATGGAGGTCGTTTGCGTCCAGAAGGCATTCGAAGGCGCGTGAAACTGATAATATTCACTCTGACAAGCGCCCGGTCGGGGACGCTCTACCTGAAGCACCTGTTTCAAAACAACATCCGGGATTGCGTGTGTCGGCATGAGCCTTTTTTTGATTGGGGCAATCCCACCTTGTTTGGCCGCGCCATTTACGATGCGTCTGCGGGGCAGTTGGGGCGGCTTCGGGCTCTATTGCTCAAGAAACAGCGTTATATCGAACGATTGCCGGGCAAGGTTTATCTGGAATCCAGCCACGCTTTTTTAAAATCCGCCTATCGCGCGGCCACTGAGGTCTTCCCCGAGTTGCGTTTAGTTCACTTGATTCGCGACCCGCTCAAGGTGGCAAAAAGCGAGGCATATCGCGAAGCCTGGCGGCGGCGGGTCCATGCCCCTTTCCATTTTTACAAAGGCGACGACAACCGCCGGCATTTCGTCTGGGCATTGACCGGCAACGAAGAGATTTTTCGGCATTTTGCAGGGCGCTCACTGAGTTTATTTGAATGGTATTTGATAGAGTGGATCGAGATCGAAAACCGCGCGATGCGTTTTCTGCGCGAGCACCAGCTCCAGCAGCGCTGCTTCACCATGCACGTTCCAAAGGACTTGAACGCCCCCGCGAGAATCCGTGCGATGTTCCATTTCTTCGGCCTCAGCCTCGCAAGTCCGGACCTTGTGCTGCCCGGGCGCAAGAACCGGAGCCTGGGTTATTCTCGCCGGATCACGCCGGAGGAGGAGGGCCAGTTCGCTGGGGTGCTGGGGCAATTGCCTTTGGAATACTTGGAAATCTTTCAGCAGGAACCGTATGTTCAGCAGCCTTGGGCGTCTCGATTTAAGGTCCCGGGCGTGCTTGCGGCCCAACAGACGTAAACCACAAGAGGCGCTTGACATTTTCGGGCTGGGGCAACCTCATAGTCTGGAAGCAGATAGGCTGAGAAACGAGAGGCATAATGGCCTTCCAGGACCTCCCGATTAAACGCAAGGTCACAACGGTAATCATGCTCACCACCCTGAGTGTGCTGCTGTTGAGCTCGAGCGCCTTCGTCATTTATGACTCGGGCAGCCATCGCCAGATGGTCCTCTCGAACCTGTCCACGCGGGCTGCTATTCTGGCCGGACAAAGCGTTTCCGCTTTGGCATCGCAGGATGCGCGCCGGGCGGACGAACTCTTCGGCGCCCTGCGGGTGGACCCGCACCTGATGGCCGCCGCGCTCTATGACGCACAGGGGCGGCTTCTTGCCCACTTCCCCCGACAGGCCCCGGCCAATTCGTTCCCGGCCACTCCCGGCACGCCCGGATCGAGTTTCCAAAATTCGGAGATTATGATTTTTGAACCGGTGATGCGAGGAAACGTCCGGCTTGGGACGGTGTTCTTGAGTTCCGAACCTCGGCCATTTTATCAACGTTTCCATGTTTATGTAGCAATGGTTTTGGCTGTCTTCGCGGGGTCGGTGTTGATGGCGCTGTTGCTGTCCCACGGTTTGCAGCGGCGCATCACCGGCCCGATTCTTGCCTTGGCCAGCACTGCCCGCGCGGTTTCCGAGAGCACCGATTTCTCCGTGCGCGCTCCCAAGAGCGGTGAGGACGAACTGGGGACTCTTTCAGACGCCTTCAATCACATGCTCGAGCGCATTGCGCAGGCGGAAGCCGCCGGGTCTTTTCTCGCGGCGATTGTGCAGTCTTCCGATGCGGCTATTATTGGCAAGGACCTCGAGGGCCGGATTGTCAGTTGGAACGCTGGGGCCGAGCGGTTGTTCGGCTACAGCGCTGCGGAAATGGTTGGCGGGCCTATCGCCACGATTATTTCGCCCGAGCGCCCCGATGAGGAGGAGCGGATTCTACAGGAAGTGCGCCAGGGTTCTATCCGATACTATGAGACGGTGCGCGTGCGCAAGGATGGCACACCAATCGAGCTTTCCTTAATTACATCCCCCATCAGGGAGAGCCAGGGCCGAATTATCGGGGTCTCCTCAATCGCTCGGGATATTACCGAGCTGAAGCGGGCTGAGCGCGAATCTTATGAGAGCCGGGCACGGCTGGAAGGGATTATCGGCTCGGCTATGGACGCGATTATCAGCGTTGATGAGCAGCAACGGATTACTTTGTTCAACAGTGCTGCCGAGCGGATGTTCCGCTGCAGCGCTCACGAGGCCCTGGGTCAACCTTTGGACCGCTTTATACCGGCGCTTTTCCGCGAAACGCATCGGCAGCACCTGCGCGAATTCGGCGCAAAAGGGACCACCAGCCGCGCGATGGGACATTTGCAGCCGCTGTCCGGAGTGCGCGCGGACGGCGAGGAATTCCCTATCGAGGCCTCAATCTCTCAAATCGCGGTCGGGGGACAGAAGATTTATACGGTGATTCTGAGGGATATTACCGAGCGCAAACAAGCCGAGGACCAGATTCGCCAACTCAATGCGGACCTGGAGCGCCGGGTCCAGGAGCGGACTGCTGAATTGACTGCCGCAAATCTCGAACTCGAGGCATTCGCCTACAGCGTCGCCCACGATCTGCGCGCTCCCCTGCGGCACATTGATGCTTTTGCTAAAATCCTGCATGAAGAATTTATGGCGGCTCTGCCTGCCGAGGCCCAACGGTACATCGGCAATATCCACCAAGGCAGCCGGTACATGAGCCAATTGGTGGATGATTTGTTGAACCTCGCCCGCATTGGCCGCCAGCCGCTCAATCGGCGTCTCATCCCTCTCAACGATTTAGTCCAGGAGGTGGTTGGCAGCCTGAAGGACGAACTCGAGGGCCGCTCGATACAATGGAAGCTGCAACCGCTCCCAACCGTCCAGTGCGATCCGGGTTTGATGAAGATCGTCTTTGCCAATCTACTGGGCAATTCGATCAAATACACCCGCCCACGGTCACCAGCCATCATCGAGGCCGGCACCGTCGAGTTCAAAGGGCAGCAGGCAATCTTCGTGCGCGACAACGGCGTCGGTTTCAACATGAAATACGCTGATAAACTGTTCGGCGTCTTTCACCGGCTGCACCGGGCGGAGGAATTCGAAGGGACCGGCGTAGGATTGGCCACCGTCGAGCGCATCATCCGCAAACACGGCGGTTGTATCTGGGCTGAAGCCGCAGTGGACAAAGGCGCGGTGTTTTATTTCACGCTCCCTTAGAGCGCGTTTAAAAATAGATTGCCGCCATCCTCCTCGCCCTCGTCGGTAGCAGCCGACGCCCTTTATATTCGATCTCGGTTCTCCACGTTAATCTCAACGGATTTGGCCCCTAGAGACGAATGGACTGCCTTTATGGTAATCCGCCCGGGACGGCCAGGAAGGGTGCGGACCCAAACGGCGCCTACACCGCCACTATCAGCGAGTGAAAAAGGGTTGTCCCCAACCAACTCTCCCGGTCCGCTTAATTCAAAGGCGACTTGCCCGGTTGCGAAGGCACGGTCGCCGCCGAATTTATCCACGACTTTGAACGCCAGGCGGGTGGCGTCCGGCAGGTCACTCGATAACTCCTTATTGTCTGCCTCGAAGATGAATTGATCCTGGCTCGGATCGGAAGAAAACGAGCGCGACAGTATGAGCCGGCCCCAGGCATAGCCATCGATGCGCAATTCCGGGTGTCCGGCCCCGTCCATCTCCAGATCAGTGAAAAAGGGCGGATACTGGATATGAGGGAAATTCGTTGAGTCCGGCTGTAGCGCAACGTGGATGCGCCCGTCGAGGAATACCTCCAAATGCTGGCAATTTGAAAAGATAGCCGCTTGTTTCCCAGGGCCACGAGGGGTTTGGGGGCCAAAATCCCAATAGAAATTGGGCTGGATGACCGGACGCACCTCGGGGCTGATTTGCGCCAGGTAAAAGGAGGCCCCCAGCTTGGGGATTCGGAATACGTCTGCGACACCGGGAGTTTTGACGTTATTGAAGGAGTTGATGAGACTGGCGTAATCAAATCCGCACCAGGCAATGACGCCACAGATGCGGGGATTGGCGGCGGCCTTGCTGTGGGCCTGGGCATGCCAGAGGGCCTGATGTTGTTGCAGCGTCACATCACCGGCGCGGCGGTACTTGCTATCAAAGCCTTTGCCTTTGCCATAGTTAAACTGACCCACCGCCTCAGCCAGCATATAGGGGACACCAGGCACAGGAGCGGCGATACCGACGCTGCCATCCCGGGCGGCATGGTAGTCGTCAAAGGCAAATACATCCTCGTGCCAATCTTGTTGCCAGTTTTTGCGCGAGCCGGGAGTCATCGAGCCGGAGCTGGGGCGCGAATCATCGAGCGATTTCGCCAAGGCCCTTGTGCGTTGATAAAGGTCCACTTCATTGGCCGATTCGTTAGCGCGCGTTCCCCAAATGATAATCGCCGGATGATTCCGATCCCGCAGGATCATATCCTTGACATCACGGACCAGCAGTTCCTTCCACGCGTCGTCCCCGATATAGCCCCAGCCGGGGACTTCCTCCCACACCATCAAGCCCAGCTCGTCGCACGCGTCAAGGAATGCCTCCGATTGCGGATAGTGCGAGCAGCGTACGACGTTGCAGTTGAAATCGCGCCGCAGAATTTCAGCATCCCGGCGCAACACGCGCGCGGGCATCGCCCCGCCGGCGTACGGAAATATTTCATGACGATTCAACCCGAAGAGCTGCAACCGGCGGCCATTCAGAAAAAAGCCGTCGAGTTCGAAGCGGGCGTCCCGAATCCCGATGCGCGTCCGCTGCTGATGCGCCGGCTTGCCGTCAATAACGAGCCTTGTCACGACCTCGTAAAGGTGCGGTGCGTTCACATCCCAGAGCGCGACATTGCCCAAATTGGAAAGCGTCAGCGGTATCTGCTTTGGACCGGCCAGCTCGATGTTCACTGTCTCTTGAGCGAGGGCCAGAACTCGCACGCCATTGCGCAGCTCAACCTGGATTTGGACCGGTTTAGGACTGGGCGCAGCGGCGTCGAGCGAACAGAGGACCTCGATGCGCCGATCCGCATCGAGCACCTTGACTGGTTTTGCGAAAACGTCGCTGATGAAAATCCGGGGCACGACTTTCAGGCTCACGCTGCGGTAGATGCCTCCGGCTTCCAGATAGTCAACGCGCTTGGCCCCCACCGCCGCCCCTTCCGGGGGCACATTGCTCCAACGCGAATCGACGGCGACGGCCAGCACGTTGTCGCCTTGACTGAGCGAATCGGTGATTTCGCATTCAAATGGAAGATAACCACCCAAATGTTGCGCCAGCGCATGGCCATTGAGGGTTGGGGTCGCCCCGACCATCACCCCGTCGAAATGCAGGAACGTGCGCATCCCCCGGTTTTCCGGCGGCAGTTGGAAATGGCGCCGATAAATCCAAAGGTCTTGCCAGGCTGCCGGGTCCCACTTTTCCCAGGAGAGACGCGCGACACAGTGCGGCACGGAAACCCGCGAAAAAGCCGTGTCATCAAAATGCGGAGCGAGGGCGGTGGGGTCAAATTTTCCGCCGAAAAGCCAATCGGCATCCAACGGGATGGTCCCGTATCCTGGCTTGTTTCCTTGCGCTGTCCCGGCCGGGCCGGCGCTCCTGCATCCTAAAATGGGAGCGGAGGCCAGAACCATGCACCCAAGGGCGCAATGGCGGACGAATTCTCTTCGTGAAATGCTTGCCGGCTCTTGGTGGGTCTTGCTCATGGCCTTTGTGCTCATTTTGTTTATTTGGACGAGTTGAGGAAAGCGCGCATTCTACGGCATCGGAATCCTTATGACCAGAACACACCAGGCACAGACCCACTGAGCAACCCGTTTCCGTTGGATTCGGCAGGCCATGAAGATTACTGAGAGCTGAATTTGACTATGGTTGCCGAAGCGGCGCGCACAGTCACGGTGCACCGGTCATTAGTCATATCCAGGCTGGTCCATTGTCCATGCCAGGGAGCGCTATTAGTGATTGCGTCGCCGCCCAGGGTAACCCCACGGATCGCCGCAGCGTCGCCGTTCGGAGCGCTTAGGTAAATTGCGGCGGCTTTGTTCAAGGAACGGTCCCTGGGCACAAACGTCACCTCTGCATCGCGCGGGCGCGCGCCATTTTCTTTGTTGATGATCGTCACATTGACTTCCGACCCATTGCCGACAGCATAAGCAGTCAGGTTCAACTCGTCGGGATTACGCATCGTCAGCGGCTCGACGGACCCGCGGGCCCCCAATTCAAAGGCCTTGATGCCGTACCCCTTGGGGTTGATGACCAAGGCGCGATGGGAGTCCAGGGTAATGACATCATTCACAACCCACTGGGTATTATGAAAATCGACCCCGCTGGCGTGATGTGCAGCCCACTAATGCAGGAAATCCAACGCCCACAAAGCCCCGGCAAAGGTGTCGCTGGCGCCCGGGACCCCGCCGCTATAATGGTCATTGGCTTCCGTGAATCGATAAGGCAAACCATTCGCGAGAACAGGCGCCGCCATTTTGTCATAGAGCCTCTGGTTCGCAGCAATCCAAGCCGGGGACAACAGAGCTTGAAGTCCCTGGCGGGCAGCCACACCCCGGCCCGCTCCGCCGACATAAAAATGCTCGGTAATGATTCGGATGCATCCGCTCGTCTTTTCCGCCTGCGCGAAGCGGGTTGTCCAGTAGATATTGCCGCTTCCGGCATCCGGCCCAGCGAAAGCCGCTGCGGGGATTGCGCTGGTGATGGCCGAGGCAAATTGCTCCCACTTGCGCAGGTAGCTGACACAATTGGTTATCACGATGTCCCGGGCATAAATTTTCTTTCGATCAGGCTCATTGCCGATAGCGAAACAGTCCAGAAGCGGCTGGTAATGTTGCCAGATATACTTGGCGATAGCCGCATTGGTTGCGGCGTAGTGCAGTTCAGGGGCGCTCTCGAGCAAGGGAAACGAATAGATGACCTTGTTCACCCCGGCAGCGTGGACGAAGGCGAAGAGACTATCGATGTCACCCTTGCCGGGAATGCCCAGCGTCGGCGGCCACTCGACGGTCGTCCCGCCCAGGCGCAGGTGTTTGATACCGAGATTTTGGAACAGCATCACGAGCGGTCTGTTGGTCGCGGCGAAAAAATGGCCTCCAGACCCGCTGGGCAAGAGCGCTTTCATACCAAAGCTCATCCCGATAAAATCCTCCGGGATGGCGGGCCCGGCTACGCGCGGTCCGAGAGTTATGGTGACCGGAGACTGCGCCCAACCGGCGGTGGTGAGAAGAGCGCAGCAAATCGCAAGGCCGGCAAATAGTTTCATCAGATTCGGCGGCAAAGGCTTGCTATTTGATGGCCGCGGCCTTGCCTTCGGAGCCGACAGCCCGGATGATTTCCTTAATGTCCTGCTTGAGTTTGTCCTTTGCGGCGCGAGCGATCCGCCAAACGTGGTGTTCATGATTGAAGGTCTGGCTCAGCTCATTGAAGTAACGGATGTAATTCATCCGCAGCCCCTCGCCAAAATTGATCTTGGTCATCCCCGCCTTCACGCTTTGCGAAATGTCTGCCATGGAAACCCCGGAAGTGCCGTGCAAGACCAGCGGCGGGCTGACGGCGCCATGGATGCTCGAAATCAATTTGAAATCAATTCCATGCTGTTCCTTGAAGATGCCATGGGTAGTGCCAACCGCCACCGCCAATAAATCCACATCCACCCTGGAAGCGAATTCCTTCGCTTCAGCGACACTCACCACGCCGGCGCGCTGCCCCGAGGCATCCGAGCTTTTGATGATGTGCCCAATTTCTGCCTCGACGCTGATGCCCAGCGGCCGAACCAGGTCAACAATCTGCTGGGTTCCGCTGACATTTTGTTCGATTGGCCGATCTGCGTAATCAATCATCACATGGGTAAAGCCGGCCTTTACCGCGCGCAGCACGGACTGGGGGCTCCTGCCGTGGTCCAACGCGATGGCCATGGGGATGGCGCTCTCCGCGGCAAGGAACTTGATGAGCTGGCCCGCATAATCGAACCCGCGGTACTCGAGGTTGGGTTCGTAACACTGAATGATCAGCGGCGATTGCAATTCCTCCGCCGCCTCGATGATGGCGCGGCAGATGTCATAGGTTCCGCCGTTGTTATTCAGAGCCGGAATGCCGAAGCCTTTGGCGGCAGCCTGGTCACAGAGATGTTTTGCATTATAGAGGTTCATTTTGGTTTGGATTAAGTGAAAGCCGTGAGCCGGGATGATGCAGTCGAAATGGGAAGCGCGCCTTCAATGGCTTCCCGTTCGTGGGCGAGCCCTTGGGAGATCTCGTCGAAGCCGTGCTTGGGCGCTGGAGTCAATCGGCTGACCACAACGTGAGCAATCAATCCCACTACCGTCGCGGGAATGGTGGGGTTTTCGCGGAACTTGGCTGCCGCCGGTAGAAACATCAGAACCAGCGATGCGGCTGGCGTGGTAATCAGGGCGGCGAGCGCTCCCTGCCAGGTCGAGCGCCCCCAAAAGCGGCCCAGGATAATAATCACGCCCAAGCCGCTCATCGTCAGGGGCAAGAACTTGACTACAAACCCGACGATGCTTCCGGTGTGAAGGGCCAAAAGCGTGGAGAGAAAAAAAGCGCATGCCAAAGCCCACCGCGCCGCGGCGACGGGCCGTTGGGGATACCGTCTGGTGGCCAGCGGATAAATATGCCGCACGAAAAACGTGCCTGCGGCGGCGGCATTGCCGTTGGCCGCTGAGGACATGCCCGAGACGGCGGCAACGACCACAAAAGCGGCTAACCACGGCGGCAGGACATTCATTACCAGCCATGGCAGGGCCTGGTCGGGCACCGCCAGATGCGGGTTGAGTTTGAAGGTGTACATGCCGGTAATCCCAATGGCCACAGAGAAGAGCATTACAACCAGCCCAGAGGTTATCATGCTCCACTTGGCGCCGGATTCAGTGTGCGCGCTGTACATGGTCAACCTGCGCCCCGGGTCGGCAATCGGATTTAACGTGAGCACCAGGACCAGCCCCAGCACGTTCCAGCCGCCGAGCGAGCCAATGCCCAGAATCGAAAAGTAATCACCCGGAACCGCCTGGCGCAAACCGGCCAATCCTCCGCTGACGCCCAATGCCGAGCGCAACAGAAAGACAAAGCCGCCAAACAGAATCGTTGTCTGCAGCACGTCGGTATAAACCACCGCTTTGAGCCCGCCGGGGATCGAAATAATCGCCTTGGCGAAGCCGGCCAGCACCACGCAAATTCTGTAGGGCAGTCCAGTAACCGCCCCGAGCACGGCAGCGCCGCCCATGATCTGTATGGTTAACCAGCAAAGTTGCGAAAGGAACAACGTAATATTGGAAAACTCGACTATAACCCGCTTGCGTTCGTAGTAGCAGGCGATTTCTTCGCTCAACGTCATGAATTTGAAGCGGCGCATCCGGGCGAAGAACAGGCCGGCAAGCAGCGTGCCCAGTCCCAAACCGATGGGGTAGGCGCATCCGGCCCAGCCATGTTGATAGGCCAGGCCCGTTCCGCCGATGATCACTCCCGTGCCGATACAGGTGCCTATAATCGTCCCGGTCAGCACCCAATAGGGCAGGCCGCGTCCGGCCACTAGATAATCGGCCGGCTTGCGTACGCGCGACATCCAGAAGAACGAAACCGCCGTCGTCAGGACAACGTACAGAATCAGGCCAAGCGTGATGGCAGCGCGAACCCCCATCAAATGAACGGCATGCCCAGCGCGCGCCCGAGCCGGCGCAAGGCTGCCTGGTGATGTCCCTGGACCACGGCGACGTGGTGCGGCATGCCCTGGTGACACAGCTCGTCCAGCCATTCCCGTGGGTCCTGGTGATTAAGGCGCGCCAACGCGTTGGTCGCCATCAGGTGTCGTTTAGGCCGGATTGTCTCGCCTTCGCGCGCAGTCAGGAAGTACTGCCCATCCAGCCGCCAGAAACGGAAGACCGTCACGGGCATCTTGGCGCGTATCGTGGCCTCGATGACCGCCGGTTGCTTGAGGTTAAAATGCCGGGCAATGCGCGGGCCGCCAGGGCTGCCCACCGGCTCGCAAAGCGATGGCGGCGCGGCGCCCCCATGCCAAAGAGTGATGGTCTCGCGGTCATGTTCCAGCCAGTCGGATAAATAGCAGCGGCCCAGCCCCAAACTCTCCGCTATCCAGGCCGAAAGCCCGCCATCCGCGTCGCCCTCGATGCCTACCGCGCGCCCCTCCTCGACCAGGCGCGCGACGCCCAGATAAGGCCATTGGCCAAATGCATTGGGCATTTCCGGCCATTCGCGCACAGTCAAAACGTCCAGGTTTTCTCCATCGAGAAATGACCGCATCGCCAGGTAAAGCCGCGACGCCGTGGGCAAGTCATCGTCCGTGGTGTCTTTGTGGGGCAAGCCCAGGGCCTTGAACCGCTCCACGTCGGCCACGACAGCTTCCGCGCTGACCTCCTTTACGGCGCTGGCAAACTCCAGCAGGCTGAAGTTCTGCATCTGCGCCCCCAACCCCTTGTGAATCGAAAACGGCTCGGCGCTCATTGCAAAAAAGCCGGGCGCCTGTCCGCCAATCATGCCCAGCCGCACGGTACGGAGCCGGCGCACAGTGACCGCCAGGCGCACGGCGTCGCTGAAGGCCCGCTGAGTCTCAGCCGCCTCAGGCGCGCCATAAACCAATTCAAAAGAATGTCCCATTTGCCGCAACACCGATCCCCAGCAATGCGCCCCTACCAGCGAACAGGAGCTGATCATGTCCCCATCGGGTTTTTCCGGTGTGGCCCAAAGGATGAGCGGATCGGGCCAGAGTTGAGCCAGCGTCGGCGCCAGCCGGCCATCGGCCATGGTGGTCTGCAGCGAGACGACGGCATCCACGCGTTGCGCTTCGCATGAGGCCATCGCGCGGCGCAAGGAGCCTTCATCAACAGCCTTCTCCGGCGGTTCCAATACCGTGAACGAGATTTGCCGCAACGACTGGCGCGCCCGCTCCTCCATCTGCCGGCCCCATTCCATGTCGAACCCGGGCCGGCGGCGGCCAAGGAAAATGAAGCCGACCCTGGGTTGATTATCTTTGTTCATAGCATCTCGTTAATCGGAGGGTCGCGTTCCACGAGACCCTGTTCACTGTTTGGGCACTTTCTTCCAATCATTCAAAAACATCTCGATCCCAATATCGGTCAGCGGATGGTCATAGAGTTGCCGAAGCACATCGAAGCTCATCGTGCAAATGTGCGCGCCCGCCAGCGCCGCTTCCAGCACGTGCAACGGGTGGCGCACTGCGGCGACGATGATTTCCGTTTTGTAGCCGTAGTTGTCGTAGATGGTTTTGATTTGGCGGGCCAGGTCCATTCCAACATGTCCAACCGCATCCAAACGCCCCACGAATGGGCTGATATAATTCGCGCCACACTTGGCCGCCAGCAACGCTTGCAGCGGCGAAAAGGTAACCGTGACGTTGGTCTTGATGTCTTCAGCCGCGAATTGCTTCACCGCTTTCAAACCTTCCTTGGTATTGACGACCTTGACGACCACGTTGTCGTGGATTTTCGCCAATTGCCGCCCTTCACTAAGAATTTCCTCAGCCTTCAGGCCGATGGTTTCGAGGCTAATGGGGCCTTTCACGATTTCGCAAATCTCGCGATAGACCTCGGCGGGGCGCCGGCCAGTCTTGGAGACATGAGTTGGGTTGGTTGTGACGCCGTCGATCACGCCCCAACTCCAGGCTTCTTGAATTTGTTTCACATCGGCTGTATCGAGGAATATTTTCATTTTTTCACGTGGTCTGGTTATGGATTCTAAAGGAGTTTTAGGGAAAAAACAGGTATTTGAGTCCCATCACGCCGAGGAACACAAAAGTGACTTCTCTTAACAGCGGCTGCGGGATGCGGGTGAAACATTTCTGACCCAGGAAAATGGCTGCAATAAGCGGCACGACGCTCCAAAGCCCTGTCACCAGGAGCGGGCCGCCCATCAACCCGGCGCTGCCAAGACACACCAGGCGCAGCAGCGCGCTCAACCCAAACACCACTTGCAGCACCGCCACGATTTGTTCCTTGCTCCAGGGTTGGGAGTAAGTGAACGCCACCACCGGCGGGCCGCCCATGCTAAAGGCCCCGCTCAGCCCGCCGCTGATTAGACCTATCGGCAAGCCCAATCGCGGCGACAAGTGGATGCGCCGGGCGCGGCCCAGAATCACTTGCACAAAATTGCAAAAAGGGTCCAACCAGCAATCCTTCCCGGCGCTATTTGATTGGGTTGGATGGGACGCTTTTCGGCAAAGGTATCGGCACAGGTCTTGAATGCGGCTTTTCGCAACCGGGCTTAATTCATTGGCCGAGAATGCCAGCATCACCGCCCCTAAGACGCGGAGCAGGAGTTGCTGGTCCAGTTCCACGAGCGCATAAATGCCCAGCGGCACGCCTAAGCAGGCGCCAACAACCAGCCCTAGTCCCTGCCGCAGTGAATAATGGCCGCGAATGGAGAAGAACGTCATCCCGCAAACAATGAGATTCAACAGCACCGTTAAAGCCGCCGCCTCTTTCAAATTCATCAGAAACAACAGCAGAGGCATGGCGATCAATCCAAAGCCAAACCCAGTCATGCCCTGGATGAAACCGGCAAGGCAGATAATGATAATGATGATGGGGAGACTCATGAGCGGTCGCATGCTGGTTTCCACTCGTGCAGCGCCAGGGCCGCGGCCCCCCATGCCCCAATGTATTCGCCCATGGCCGAGTTCATAATGGCAGGCATTTCAGCGCCGCAAGCGCGCAGGACCTCCCGGGCCCGCCTCTGCAGCGGGTCCAGCAGGGCATCGCCCAGCGGCGTTAAGCGTCCCGCCAGGATTACGCGCGAGGGGTTCAGCGCCAAAACCAGTTGGGCCACCGCCCACCCCAACACTTCCGCCACGACCGCTATCAGTTGCATCGTCAAAGCATCCCCGCGCCTCGCTTCCGAGACCAACTCGGAAAACTCCGCATCGAGAAGGCGCGCCGGCCGGCCATTTTTTCTGTCGCCGTTTTGCGCCCGTTCCCAAGCCGCCAAAAGGGCCCGCGCAGAAGCGACCTCCTGCAGTTCGGCGTCTGCTGCGCGCGCAGACCCGCTGCCCATGAAGAAGCGAGTTGCCGGATGCTCTGGCCAGGGACAACGCCACCGGCCAATCTCGCCCGCCTGGTAGTGCGCCCCGCGCTGCAGTTGTCCGCCCGCGACAATCCCAGCGCCAATCCCGCTGCGAATCCCCAAACACACCCAATCGCTTACCCCGCGTCCCTGGCCAAACCACAACTCCGCCAGAGCCATCGAGCGAATGGTGTTTTCGAGATAAACGGGCGCCCCAAAGCGGCGGGCCAGTGGCGCGGCCAATGCAATATTGCGCCAACCCTTGATGTACTTGTAATCCACAGCGACTCCTTTGGCCGGATCGACAAGCCCGGGCGCCCCGATCCCGATCGCCAGTGGCCGCCGTTTTTTCCCCGGCAGCATATCCAGTATGAGCCGCTCGATCCTTTTCAGAATCACGCTTGCCGAATCCCCTGCTTCAATCTCCCCATGCGCCTGCCGGAGCGGGTTTGCAGAAAAATCCACCGCCATTGCGGTCATGCTGCGCGCTTCGAAATCCACACCAATGAACTGCCCCCCATTCGGGTTTAGTTCCAAGGCCGTGGGAGGGCGCCCGGGCGTCGAATCCACGCTTTGCGTTTCCGCCAGGAATCCATGGCTCACTAATCGCCCCACGTACACCCCAACCGTCGAAGGCGCAATTTGCAGCTTCCGCGAAAGCGCAACGCGCGAGATGCCCGGATGCGCCCGCACGCGCTTCAGAATCTCCGACTCAACCACCGCTCTCTGTTCGACACCGAGCTTCATGCGATTTATTTCGAATGAAAAATAATTAAGCAAAAACCCCGGCTCATCGCAAATCAAATCTTCATGCGCCACGTGGTCACCGCCTATGGATGGGTAACCGAAGCACTTCCACAAGCCGCCGCGCTATTAAATGACGGCGGCCTTTGCGAGGCGGTTATCTTCAGCGATTTCGGCTTGGCTGTAGCAGTTGGCGAAGTAGTCGCGTGGCCGGATGGGAATCGGGTCGATAGAGGGAACGTGCTGCAAGAGAAAGCGGTCTTGGCCGCGCACGATATACACCGGTTGGCCCTTGCCGGCTTTCTCGGTTAGCCTTCCCAGGTAAGTCTTGGCATCACTCAGGGTGAACACATCAGATTGAAAACTCGCCCTTCGCCTTCGGGAGGCTCGAGTTGCGCGTTTCATAGGCCAAGCATAGGCTGTTGTCCATGGCATTCCTTCTTCGGCATGCTCCCTCACGCTGCCTCGCGTCGTGAGCAGCCCAAATCGCCATTTGCGCTCTTTTGCGTCCAATAAAGTTCGCGTTCTTTGGTTCTCTCAAAAACTTGCGCCGGACCCTGCGATTGATAATGCTGTCGAGCTATGTCAAATCTTAAAAAGCTTTCCGTCTTCGGGATGGGCAAACTCGGCGCCTGCATGGCAGCCACCTTTGCCCAACGCGGTTTTGACGTCCTGGGCGTCGATATCAACCCCGAGGCGGTCAGCAAGCTCAATGCCGGCCAAGCGCCTGTGGACGAACCGCGCCTGGCCGAAACCATTGCCGCCGCAAAAGGCCGGCTGCGCGCCACCACGGACGCCAAAATGGCCGTCGATACCGACGCCACCTTTGTCATCGTCCCATCCCCCAGCCTGCCCGACGGCAGCTTCTCGAATGAATTCCTCATGCGCGCCCTGCAGCCGGTGGCTGCGGCGGTTAAAGCCGCGCGAAAAAAGAACCACCTGTTTATTGTCAGTTCCACCACCACCCCCGGCGCCTGCCGCAAAGTCATTATTCCCATGCTCGAACAGCAGGTCGGCGGCGTTTGCGGCAAAGATTTCGGCTTTTCCTATAACCCCGAGTTCATTGCCCTGGGCAACGTGATTCGCGGCTTGCTCGAACCGGACCTCGTGTTAATCGGCGAATCCGACCCAGCCACCGGAGACCGCCTCGAGGACCTTTACAAAAAGTACAACACCAATCAGCCCCGGATTGCCCGAATGTCCATCACCAGCGCCGAGCTGACGAAGATTTCGGTCAACAGCTACATCACCGCCAAAATCAGTTTCACCAACCAACTCCGCATGATCGCCGAGCAGTACTCGGATGCTGACATCCACGCCATTCTCGATGCGATTGGCTCCGACTCGCGCATCGGCAAAAAATATCTGCGGGCGGGTTTAAGCTACGGCGGCCCGTGCTTCCCGCGCGACAACCGGCTGGTGGCCTACGCGGCCAAGCAGGTTGGCCTGAGCGCCCCGCTGGCCGAGGCGACCGACCTGGTAAACGAGTTCGCCAAGGAACGCCTGGCACAGCAAGCCCTTGCCTTCGTCAAACCGGGTGACACCGTCGCCGTCCTCGGGATGGCCTACCGCCCGGATACATACATCGTCGAAGAATCCGCCGGGCTGCACATAGCGCAGACCCTCAAGCGCAACGGCTGCCGGGTCGTCGTTCACGATTACGCCGCCAATCCCAAAAACAGCCCCAGCCTCCTCGAATTCGAACCACTGGGAGACCTGGCAACCTTGAAAAAGGACAAGCATATCAAAGCCTTGCTCATCTGCTGTCCATGGCCCGGCTACAAAAAAGTTGCTTTCCCGAAAGGCGCCAGGATCTTCGACCCTTGGGGGGTATTGGCCTAAGAGCGTGTTTTGTAGCACCCGACGTAAGGAGGCTCTGATCTACGCTAAAACCGCTTGAAATCTGAGCCTCCTTACGTCGGCTGCTAATTGAACAAGGTTTTTCAAACCTCCTCTAAGAGCTTCGACTTAGAACATGTTCGAAAAATGCTGAGGCTGCCCCTTCTTCCCCCTCTCCTCTTTGGGGGAGAGGGAGATATCGCGCCCCTAAACCCGCGCTGCTGACCGCCGTCCCATCCGCTCCAGTAAACTGTAGTACAGATAAAGCGCGTTATACTGCAGATACCGGGGTCCGAGCCGCCCGGGCTCGTGCGACAACCTGTAAATCCAAGTCATTCCCAGGCGCTGCATCCATCGGGGCGCGAAACGCCTGCGGCCAGTCAATAACGTAAACGCATCCCCCACCGCCAGGAACACCCCGCGCTTGTAGCGCGACTGGTTCTCGATTATCCATTGCTCCATGCGCACCCCCGGCAGCGCCACCCACACGAAATCCGGCTCCGCCCGGTTAATCGTGTCGGCAAAAGACCTCTCATCCTCCTCCGTCAACGACCGGAAAGGCGGGCTGATAGCCCCCACAATTTCGATGTCGGGTTGCAATTCGTTCGCCACACGGCGCATGTCAGCCAGGCAGGCCTCGCTATCGCCGAAGAAGAAATGCCGCCATGGCCGCGGGGTGTTGCGAAGCGTGTGCCGCATAAAATAAGGGCCATAAACACGGTCCGGCAGCCTGGCGCCGCGCCTGTTCAGGGCCCAAACCACCGGCATCCCATCCGGCAGCACCAGGTCGAACCCTCCCAAGACCTTCCCAAAGGCGGGATTATGCCGCGCCTCAGCGAGGATATGCGTATTGGCCGGGCAAACCGCTGTTGGGCGCGGCTCGCGCGCCAGTTGCTTCACGCCTTCCAGCGCGCTCTCATACGTCGCGCAGGCCACAGGCACCCCCAGAATCTCCAACCGGGCGATAGCATTCTCGTCCACGCCGCAGAGAATACCGGCGCCGCTCACGTCCGCCAACGACTTTTTGCGCAGGCTTGCCGCCCTGCGCGCCAAACCGCTATTCTCTGAGAACTTTTGAGCATCTGACGCCGCTTAATGAATTTCTCGATCGTGACTCCCAGTTTCCGCAGTGCACGGTGGCTGGGGCTTTGCATCGCATCAGTCGCCGACCAGGCGGGCGTCGAGTTCGAGCACATCGTCCAAGATGCGGGCTCAGACGACGGCACACTGGAATGGCTTCCGAATGACAAACGTGTCCGCGCCTATGTCGAAAAAGACTCGGGCATGTACGACGCGGTTAACCGGGGTTACCGTCGGGCCAAAGGCGACCTGCTGGCCTATTTGAATTGCGACGAGCAATACCTTCCAGGCGCCCTCGAAAAAGTGCGCGAATTTTTCGAACGGCATCCCGAGATTGACGTGGTTTTCGGCGATTGCCTTGTGGTGGGCCAAACCGGGGCTTACATCTGCGAGCGACGGGCCTTGCCGCCCCAACTCCTCCACACTTGGACTGGACCCAGCCTGAGCTTCCTAACTGCCGCCACCTTTATCCGCCGCCGCGTTCTCGATGAGAAGGGGCTCTTCTTCCGGCCAGAGCTACGGGACCTGGGTGATGCCGAATGGGCGCTGCGGCTTGTAAAAACCTGCGTTCGGACGGGAATACTGCCCGAATTCCTCAGCATCTTTACCGAGACGGGACAAAACATGAACCTGGGCGCCAACGCTGCCACAGAGCGAGCCCAGTTCCGGGCCAGCGCCCCAGCTTGGGTCCGCGCCCTGGGCCCCTTGGCTCTGGCCCATTATCGGCTACGCCGCTGGCGGGCCGGGCATTACTCCTGCCGACAGCACGATTACGCTATCTACACGAGCCAGAGCCCGGGTGCCCGCAAGGTCTTTCATGTCGCCCACCCGACCTTCAGATGGCTGGGGCGGGTGTAGTCGGTTTTCTTTGGCCCAAATGCATAGCCACGAACTGCTGAACCCGCCCCCATACCTCTTCTTCTCCCAGGTCCCAAAGGCAATTCGGGACCGGGAACCGGCAGTAATCCGAGCAAGGTTTATAAGGACACGGTTTGCCCTCGAGCCACTCGGAGGCCGGGTGCAGCGGTGCGAACCACTCCGGAAGTTGCGGGCCGAAAATTGTGAATGTTGGCACCCCGCATAATGCCGCCAGGTGGCCTGGGCCGGAGTCATTGCCGATAAAGAGAGCGGCGCGATCAATCAGGTTGAAGAGCTGTGAAACGTTGCGCGGGGCCTCGGCCTCAGGTTCGCCGGCCGCCACCCAGAATCCCTTTTGCTCGGGGTCGCACGCCACCTGAACGCGATAATTGCGCTCGCGCAACCGGGTTACCAGCCGCCGGTATTGGTCCAGCGGCCACACCCGCACCGGCTGGCCTGCGCCGGTATGCACCAACACCTCCCCGGAGCCTTGAGACTGCGGGAGCGGAATCTTATCCCGGGCAGGCAACTCCAGGCCCAGCGCCCGGCCCAGCACCCGCCAATACTCATACCGGTGCGCCCTCGGGCCGGGCCGGGCCAGGGGCTCACTGAGAAAAATCCGGCTGCCCAGGCGCGGGAATCCCAAGCGCCGCTCGGCCCGGAGCGCGCGCAACAACAAGTGGTCTCGCGGGTCCCAGCGGGCCGACAGCCCCACCCCAAAGGTTTCCGCCACGAGCTTGCGAAGCTGGAGCATATCGCGCCACGGCCAGGCCAGCAGCCGGTATTTGCGGCGGAAGGCCGTCCAAGGGGCAACAAACGGCACCACCTTCACCTCGGGCCAAAATCGCGCCCGCAAATCCTCCGCGTAAGGTTTGGCTAGAAGCGTAAGCTCAAACCTCTGGCTGGCCGCCTGCAGGAAAGGCGTTGCGATTATCAAATCGCCCAGCCCCCACAGTTCAATCACCACCAGCTTCGGTTTCGCACGGTCCACAGTCGCCCGATTCTACCCGCCGGCGCTGGCGCTGAAAAGCCGCAAAGCTTTTGTAACCTGTTGCACCCACCCTGCGTCTATGCGAGCAGCAGGCCCTTTCGTCGGATAAGTAAGGCTTTTAGGGTGAGGCGAAGCCGAAAAAGACTGGGGGAAATCTTGACGACCGAGCGGTTTTGCTTATTCTGCGTGTTTTGCTGGTTTTATGATTATTTTAGCCTATGTCGATCCTGGGTCAGGTCTGCTGATTTGGCAGGCCATCATCGCAGCGTTTCTGGGCCTGCTTTTTTACCTAAAGAAAAGCCGCGACTGGATTCTCGGGAGCTTCAAGAAACCCTCTCGCCCGGAGAAGCCTTCAGAAGCGGGCCCGGTTGACGTGCAGCCGCCTCCGGTTCGGCGATGACCCATCCCGCCGCTTCGTTTCGGGATCCTACCGGCTCCTGCTGCATTATTGACGGCCACTTCCTCCGCCTGCTGACTGCTGAAGGCGCTTCTGCCCTTCAAGGATTTCTCCAAACGCCCGTTGCCCGCGCATTCAGCGCCCGCCGGGAACTCGTCGCCACTCGCTCCCTTGGCGAGCCGGAGCTGAACGGGCTTCGAGGTTCTCCAAAGCTTCCCGATGCTTTTCGCAACGGCCATCTGGCCGCAGTGGTCGAGCATGATCGAATCCCCTTTCCCAGTTACCCTTACGAATGGCCCGCCGAGATGCTTTGGGAGGCCGGGCGCCTTACCCTCGAACTGGCGCGCGCCTCGCTCGGCGACGGCTATGGATTGAAAGACGCCACCCCTTACAACGTCCTCTTTCGCGGCTGCCAACCGGTTTTTGTTGACCTCCTGTCGTTTGAAGCACGCGCCCCAGGCGATCCGGTCTGGCTTGCTTATGCCCAATTTGTCCGGACGTTCCTCTTGCCGCTCCTGGCAAATCAATGCTGGGGCTTGCGCCTGGCCGATATTTTTACTTCCCGGCGCGACGGCCTCGAACCGGAGGAACTGCACGCCATGTGCAAGGGCTTGCAGCGTTTGAACCCACGGATTCTTTCCTTAGTCTCGATGCCCACCTGGCTCAAATCCAAGGCGCATTCCACTGGTGGAGAGCTTTACAAATCGCAAATCCTTAAAAATTCCGAGAAAGCGCGTTTTATCCTCGATTCACAGCTCCGCCGGCTGCAAGCCGCCCTGAACGGCGTCCAGTCCCGCCCCCGGCAGGATTCGACGTGGTCGGATTACATGGCCACTCACAGCTACAGCCAGGATGCCTTCGACGCCAAGGAAAAGTTCGTGCACCAATTGCTCGCGGAATTCAAACCCGCACGGGTCCTGGATGTCGGGGCCAATACCGGGCATTTCGGCGTGCTTGCTGCCCGCAGCGGAGCCGAGGTCCTTGCCATTGACCTCGACCCGGTCTGCGTCGGGGCGATCTGGCGGCAGGCGCGCAAAGAGAACTTGAACATTCTCCCGCTTGTCATCGACCTGGCTCGGCCCAGCCCGGCCCTGGGCTGGCGCAATGCCGAATGCGCCTCCTTCCTGGACCGCGCAACCGGCGCATTTGAGGGCGTGCTGATGCTCGCCGTGCTTCATCATTTGCTGGTCAGCGAGCGCATCCCGCTGCAGGAAATCATCCGGCTGGCCTCGGAACTGACCACCTCGCTGCTGGTTGTTGAATTTGTCGGCCCGCAGGATGAAATGTTACGGCAATTGGCGCGCGGGCGCGACCAGCTCCACGCCGGCCTGAACGAAGCGGCCTTTGAAGCCGCTTGCGCGCCGCTTTTCGAGACCGTCCGCTCACTGGCGCTCCCGGGCACACACCGCCGCATTTATGCGCTGAAAAAAAGGGGGGCTGGGGCGTGAGTGAACCGCGGGCGGACTCTCCCTCGTCAAGGCCGGGCTCTGTCCGTGACGTGGCCGAAAATCCTTATGGCCATAAACTCCGGGACGTTTTGATCGCGATGTCGGTAGCCAACCTTTTTTTCATAAATGCCTGGGCGCCTCTTCTGTATTCAGCAACCAAGGGATATTATAATAAACTTCCGGTCACCTCGGTTACGCTCCTTGCGCTCCTGACCGATTTTGCATGGTTGGGCCTATTGGTTTGGATTATCCTGCGTGCGAACAGGCGATCTCCGAGCAGGTGGCTGATCCTTGCGGGGCTTGTGATTCTCGTGCCCTCGATGTTGTTGCCACTCGATTATTGCCGCTTGTACGTATGGGGACTTAGCGGTGATCGGATTGTCACGGCTTTTAAGAAACCGTTGCTGGCGATACCACTTTTTAGCCTGGGTATTGTTGGTCTC